>NZ_JBEYAL010000012.1:0-225828 GCF_040631655.1 Streptomyces sp. NPDC019937 | reverse complement strand
CCTCGCAACCCGCGTGAGGAGAGCGCAGCGGCGCTGCGTGCGACGAGCGCGGGGCCGCGAGGTGCCGTGCCAGGCGTCGGGAGCCCGGCATGATCCACACGACACCCCCTAGGCCGGCTTCGCCCGGCCCGAGATCCAGCGGGCCCGCTGACGGCAGACCTCGGGTCGCCCCAGCGGGCCCGCGGCGGCCTGGGCTACGAAAAGAGGGATCAGAGAAGTGTCACCTGGTGACCACCGGGTGACCGCTGTCCGCCGGACGCTTCGGCGGATCCCGGGTGACGATTTGAGAGCGCGCAACCCGCCGCCGACACCTCGCGGAACTCCTGCACCGCACCGGAAGGACATCCCATGACCAACACCGCACTTAAGGCCCCGACCGCACCAGGGGTGCGGTCCTGGTGGGGAATCCCGTATGCCACCGCCGAGCGATACCGCCGCCCCGTGGTCGCGGACTTCGATCCGGACCTCCCCTACGACCGCAAGGGCGTCGTCTCCGTGCAGCCCGACAGCGGCGACTGGCTCGAAGCGGACAGCGGGACGGGCGAGGACTGCCTGAACCTGAACGTGTGGGCCCCCGAAGAGCCTGCCGGGGAGGCACTCCCGGTGGCCGTGTACATCCACGGCGGCGGATTCGAGTACGGCGCCAACACGCAGATCACCTCGAACGCCTCCGGTCTCGCCGCGACAGGGCGCGTGGTGGGCGTGTCGATCAACTACCGGCTCGGCGCCCTGGGCGCGGTCTCGCTGTCGCAATACGGCGGCGCTCTCGCCGAGGCCAGCAACCTCTGTCTGCAGGACGTCATCGCCGCGCTGACCTGGATCAAGCAGAACATCGCCCACTTCGGCGGCGACCCCGGCGACGTCACCGTCTACGGCCACAGCGCCGGCGCCTTCTCCGCCTTCGGGCTCCTCGGCGCCCCTGCCGCCAACGGCCTGTACACGCGCCTGGCCGGATTCTCCGGAGGCCCCTCGCGTATCCAGCCGGCCTGGTGGGCCGAGGAGCACGCGCACCGGTTCGTCACCGAACTCGGAGTCGCGGACAACCCGGAAAAGCTCCTCGACCTCGACACGGCCACGCTGGTGGCCGCCGTGCGCAAGGTCACCCCGACAGACATGGGCATCCGTGGCGGGATGCTGGGCACGAGCATCGGTGTCGTCCTGGACGCCGGACAGCCCGGAGCGGTGTTGCGTGCCCATCCCATGGACGTGCTGGCCTCCGGTACACACCGGGACGTGGACATCCTGCTGAGCGTGGCCAGTAACGAGATGGGCTGGTGGGTGGCGAACGACCTCGACCGGTTCGACCCGCACACCGTCGAGGCCGTCGTCGACGAAATCGCCGGATGGCGCATCGCCCGCTCCCGCGCCCAGAAGATCGTCGACGCCTACGACAGGGACGGCCGCACCCCGGCCGAGGTCCGCGCCGCCTACCTGACGGACTACACCTACGCCGTGTCCGCGGCCCGCGGCGCCCTGGCCCACGCCGCTGCGGGCGGAAACGCCCATCTCCTCCTGATGGGACCCTCCGCGGGCGCGCCCGCCGTGCACGGCACCGAGATGTACGCCCTGGTCGGCCAGGAGCAGCCGGGCCGCAGCGCCGAGCAGGCCGAGCGTGACACGCGTATCCGCGACATCGTGCTCGACTTCGCCACGGGCCGGCGGACCCGGCTGTGGCCCGCCGTCATCGACCGCCCCAGCGCGGAAGGCGTCGGCAACCTTCCCGTCGAGGCCGGCGAGCACTACCAGTCCGTCCTCGACCGGTATGAGGGCATCGACCGCCCCTGACGGTCCTCAGGCGATACGGAACCGCACAAGGCCGCCGCCGGCCGATCAAGGAGCTTGCCATGAGCCAACCGACAGCCGTCGGCGACGCCGCACCTGCGACGATGCGAGCCGTCGTCGTCACCCGGCCCGGCGACCTCGACGCACTCGAGATCAAGGATGTGCCGGTGCCCGCACTCCGGCCGGGCTGGGTGCGGATCAAGGTGAAGGCGTTCGGCGTCAACGAATCCGAGGTCACCACCCGCAAGGGCGAGTCGGACCCGGAGGTCACCTACCCGCGCGTCCCCGGTATCGAGGGTGTGGGGGTCATCGATCAGGCCCCGGAGGACAGCGGGCTGCGCCCGGGGCAGCAGGTGGCGACCATGATGGGCGGCATGGGCCGCTCCTTCGACGGCTCCTACGCCCAGTACGTCACCGTCCCCGTAACGCAGGTCATCCCGTTCGAGACCAGCCTGCCGTGGGACGTGGTCGGCGCGCTGCCGGAGATGTTCCAGACCGCGTACGGATCGCTGACCACCGGCCTGGACCTCAAGGCCGGGCAGACTCTGCTGATCCGCGGCGGCACCTCCACGGTCGGGCTGAGCGCGGCCACGATCGCGAAAGACCTCGGCGTCACGGTCATCTCCACCACGCGTCAGGCCGATCGCGCCGACGAACTGCGGGCCATGGGCATCGACCATCCGATCGTGGACGACGGGAAGATCGCCGAGAAGGTCCGGGACCTCGCGCCGAAGGGCGTGGACGCCGCGCTGGAACTGGTGGGCTGCACAGTCCTGCCGGACACCTTCGGGTGCGTGCGCGCGCACGGCACCGTCTGTTTCACCGGCGCACTGGCGGGCCAATGGACGATCCCCGACTTCACCCCGTTCATGATCCCGGGCGGAGTGCGGCTGACCGCCTACGCGGGCGAGGCCAGTGACTTGCCCGCGGAGGTGTTCCAGCACCAGCTGCAAGCCATCGCCGAAGGGCGGCTCAAGGCCCCGGTGGCGAAGGTCTACCACGGCCTGGAGCAGGTTCGCTCCGCTCAGGCCGGCGTCGAGGCCGGTACCTCACCGGGCAAGCACGTCGTGCTCCTCGACGACTGAGAACACACATCTGACGCGCCCCTCAGGCCAGAGCCGGCCGGTCGGGCCTTGTACGAGAGGAAACGCCATGGGCGTCCACAAGGAAGAAATCAGCAAGACCATCATCGAACTGGAGAAGTCGTTCAACGAGCGGTGGAGCGCCGGCGACAACACCGGCTACCTCGACGCGTTCGCCGACGAGGTCAGCTACTTCGACCCGATCCTCGAGAACATTCTGGTCGGCCGGGACAAGGTCATCGCATGGATCAACTCCCTCTACTCCAACCCGCACATCGTGCGTAGCGAATACCTCAACCCGCAGGTGCACGTCAGCGACGAAGGTGACGTCGCCGTCCTGGCGTACAACCTGCACACCTACGTCCTCGACGAGAACGGCAAGGAGAAGCAGCTGCGCTCCTGGAACGCCTCCCACGGCTACCAGCTCATCGACGGCCAGTGGCGCATCGTGCACTCCAACTGGGCCTTCTCCCAGACCGTGACCGAAAAGATCGCTTCCTGACCGCGACGGGGCCTACGGGCTTTCGAGCCGGAGCGATCCCCACCACCGGAAATGTGGCATTCCATGCACACCCTGCTTGTTCTCGCCCACCCGCGCGAGTCGTCCCTCACCGCGCAGGTCGCCGACCGGGCCCTGCGCCGGCTGGAGGCCGGCGGCCGCACGGTTGACTTCCTCGACCTGCATACGGAGGGCTTCGACCCGCGGATGTCCCTCGAGGACGAACCCGACTTCTCCACGCCCGGGAAGGTCTGCTCGGCCGAGGTTCGCGCGCACATGCGGCGCGTGGAGGCCGCCGACGAGATCGTCGTGATCTTCCCCGTCTGGTGGTACGGCCTCCCGGCCCTCCTCAAGGGCTGGATCGACCGGGTCTGGAACCACGGCTTCGCGTACGGCGTACGCCCGTCCCGGCTCAGCGGCAAGCGCCTGCTGTGGCTGGGCCTGGCGGGCGGAGCGGAGGACACCTTCGTCGAGGGCGGCGTGCACGGGCTGCTCGAACACCACCTGACCGCCGGTATCTCCCGGTACTGCGGTGTCGAGGACGCCACGGCGCGCGTGGCCTACGACACGATCGACAACGGAGCCGACGCCCTGGAGGCGGCCGAAACCGCCCTGGACGACTTCATCGCCGCACCGATCAGGGCCTGATCCGGAACCTCCACGGCGCCACCGCCCTCTCCGTCAGGCACACCGGTATCCCGCCGCTATCCAGAGGCGCGCGAGGCGCTCGACTCTCCGGCTCGGCCGGTCGGGTCGTGACGGTCCGCTGCGGCAGCAGGTCCGGGTCGGCCATGTGGGGGGCGGGCCTCCGCCGCGCTCGCCTCACGTACCGGTCCTCCCTTCGTCGGCCGCGAAGGCGGCCGGGGTGAGACCGGTGTGTCCGCGGAAGAAGCGGCCGAAGTTCGCGGGATCAGAGAAACCGAGATGAACAGACACAGCCCGGGCGTCCCACCGGGCGCCTCCCAGCAGGCGCCGGGCTTCGAGGAGGCGCCGCTCGTCGATGAGCTCACGCACCCCCTTGCCGGTGGTGTCCCGGGCGGCGCGGCTGAGGGTACGGACCGAGCAGCCGAGCAGTTCGGCGTAGTCCGCGGCCCGGTGCAGTTCGCGGAAGTGCAGCTCAAGGGCGTCCACGAACCGTCCGTACGTGTCACCGCGGCCCGTGCCGGCCGACGTGTCGGTGGGGGTGATGCCGGGGGCGTTGGCGAGGCGCAGCAGCAGTGATTCGAGCAGGCTGCGGCGCAGGGCGTGGTGGACATCGAGGGGGCGGCGCCCGAGGGCTCGGTGTTCGTCCAGGAGCTGGAGGACTGTCTGCTGGAGCCAGGCGGCGTCGCCGGGGTGCGGGCTCAGTACGGCAGGGGCCTCGTGCGCGGTGAGCGGGGCCAGGAGGCGGGCGACGTCGGACCGCAGCACGTCGGGCTCGAACAAGATGAACGGGCCGCGGGCGGCGCCGGGCGGATGCCAGCACTGCGTGTGTCCGGGACGCACCCACAGCCACTGGCCGGGGGCGACGGTCCGCGTGACGTAGTCGACGTCGTGCCGCAGCTCACCCTCGGTGACCAGGATGAGGTAGTGGAAGGTGGCGCGGCCCGGACGGGGCGGGTTCCACGGCCAGTCGTCGTGCTGGGCGAAGAAGTCCTCGATGGTACTCACCTCCAGCCCGTACGGAGTGCCGACCGGGGGCTGGAAACCGTACAGCGGAACCGCGGCCGGTCCGGCCTGGCCGCTCGGCCCGGGGTGTCGCTTGTCGACCATCATGTGTCCGCAGCCTACTGCCCGTTTCGTCTGGTTCAGGGAAAGGATGGGCTGTGCCGCCGCGACCGCGCGGCACGCCCTCCGCGTCCTTCGACGCCGCGCTCCATCACCCCATCAAGGAAGACAACGCCCCATGAACGGACCGACCCTGCAGCAGACCGCCGCCGACAGCGCCGAGGAGCTTCCCGGAGCCCAGCTGGAGCATCCCTTCGGCCCCGACTGGGAGGTCTTCAAGGTACGAGGCAAGGTGTTCATGCTGATGACCGAGGTCCCCGGGCGTCCCGTCGTGATCCTCAAGTCGGACCCCGGCGAGGCCCTCGCCCTGCGGGAACACAACAGGCACATCACCCCCGGTTACCACATGAACAAGAAGCACTGGATCACGCTGGAGGGCGGGGACGGCATCGACGAGTCGCTCGTCAGGGAGCTCGTCACCGAGTCCTACCGGCTCGTCGTGGCTCACCTGCCCAGGGCCGAGCAGCCCGTCGACCCGCACACCTACGGCAGCGGAACGCGAGCGGCCCGGTGAGCGCGGACGGTGACCGGCTCCAGGACACCGCCCGCCGGGCGGCCCTGGCCCTCCCCGACGTCAGCCACGGACGCCCCTTCACCCCCGGACTCGACGTGTACAAGGTCGCGGGCAAGGTGTTCCTGATCGTCACCGACGACCCGGACGAGCAGATCATCACGGTCAAGTGCGAACCCGAACACGCCCGCGCGCACGTACACGGCTACGCCTCGATCACACCGGGCCGCTATCTCGACAAACGGCACTGGATCTCGCTGGGGCCGGGCCCCGGCATCACCGAGCGACTGGTCACCGAGGCGGTCGAAGACTCCTACGACCTCGTCGTCGAGCGGCTGCCACGACGCGACCGCCCCCGAGCCCGATGAGCACCACGAGCCTTCCCACCAGCGGCTGAGCCAACGCCTGTCAGTGCCCCGTGCAAGGCTCGCCACGCCCGCACATGTCCGCCACCGATCCGAGAGACCGATGGAACCGACCCTGCCGCTCTTCGACGAGGAGCCCGCCCGGCCACTTGCCGACCGCCTGCGCCCCACACGGCTGGAAGATGTCGTCGGACAGGACCACCTCCTGGCCCCGGACGCCCCGCTGGGCCGCATGGTCGCCCAGCAGCGCCTCGGCTCCGCCATCCTGTGGGGGCCGCCCGGCGTCGGGAAGACGACCATCGCCCGGCTCCTCGCGGACGGCAGCAACCTGGCCTTCGAACCGGTGTCGGCCACCTTCTCCGGCGTGGCCGAGCTGCGGAAGGTCTTCGCCGCCGCACGAAGCCGGCGTGGCATCGGCCAGGGCACCCTGCTGTTCGTCGACGAGATCCACCGCTTCAACCGCGCCCAGCAGGACAGCTTCCTTCCCTACGTCGAGGACGGCACGATCGCCCTGATCGGCGCCACCACGGAGAACCCGAGCTTCGAACTCAACGGCGCCCTCCTCTCCCGCACCCAGGTCCTCGTCCTCAAACGCCTCGACGAAGCCGCCCTGTCCACGCTGCTCCACCGCGCCGAGCAGCTCACCGGCCACCGGCTGCCCCTGGACGACGACGCCCGCCGCGCCCTGATCGCCATGGCCGACGGCGACGGCCGCTACCTCCTCAACATGGCCGAACAGCTCCAGGCCCTCCCCGACACCGAAACCACCATGGACACCACCGCGCTCGCCCACCACATCCAGCAGCGCGCCCCGCTGTACGACAAGGCGCAGGAGGGCCACTACAACCTGATCTCCGCGCTGCACAAGTCGATGCGCGGCTCCGACCCGGACGCGGCCCTGTACTGGCTCGCCCGCATGCTCGACGGCGGCGAGGACCCCCTGTTCGTAGCCCGCCGCCTGGTCCGCTTCGGAGTCGAGGACATCGGCATGGCCGACCCGCACGCCATCCAGCAGGCCCTCGCCGCCTGGGACGTGTACGAACGACTCGGCTCCCCCGAGGGCGAGCTGGCGATCGCCCAGGCCGTCGTCTACCTCGCCACCGCCCCCAAATCCATCGCCGTCCACCGCGGCTTCAACGCCGCACACCGCGCCGCCCGCCGCACCGGCTCACTCATGCCACCCGCCCACATCCTCAACGCCCCGACCCGGCTGATGAAGAACCTCGGCTACGGCAAGGACTACCAGTACGACCCGGACACCGCCGACGGCTTCTCCGGCGCCGACTACTTCCCCGACACCATGGACCGCGAGACCTACTACAAACCCACCCGCAACGGCTACGAGGCCCAGATCACCGAGCACCTGCGCCACTGGGCGGCCCTGCGCGCTCGCCGACAACGCGGCTGACTACGGCTTGTCGGAGCACTGGTCGGTGGGGAGCGAGGTGGTCAGGTCGAGTTCGGCCCAGATCTCCTTGCCGACGGTGCGCTCCCGTACGCCCCAGCGGGCGGCGAGCGCGCGGACGATCAGTAGTCCACGGCCGTGCCGGTCCTCGGGGGACGGCTGCCGGGGGTGGGGGAGCCGTTCGCCCCTGGGATCGGCGACGCTGATGCGTAGCGCGGTTTTCGTCAGGGTGAGGTGTACGCGGAACAGCCGCCCCGGGACGCGGCCGTGTCGTACGGCGTTGCTCGCCAGCTCGGAAACGATGAGCGCGACGTCGTCGGCGAGAGCGGCGTGGCCCCACTCGGCCACCAGTCGGGCGGCGTGCTGGCGGGCGCGGGTCACGCTTATCGGTGTCGGGACGTAGTCGACGCGGTCTTCGTTGATGACGGGGTCTTGGGGCGCGAGTTCCATCGCGTACCTCCGGGTGGGCAGGGCGGAGCGCATCCGCCAACTGACGTCCCTGTGCAAGCGGTTCATCACGGACCGTAGCCCTGTGATGGTGTTCAGTTCAACTCAACTGAGGAAAATTCAACCGATCTCGGTTGCGAGGGTGTCCTGTCACGCAGCAGACTGGCGGCACATCACTGAGGAGAGGTGTCGGGTGACAGAGGGTCAACCCACGCAGGCGAACAGCACGTCAAGCGTCTTGGGACGGAGATTGGGTGGCGAGCTGATGAGGCTCCGGACCGGAGCGGGCTTGACGCAGACACAAGCGGCGAAGGTGTTGAGCGCTTCGACGGGCAAGGTCGCCAAGATGGAGGGCGGGTGGGTCCCCATCCGGGACCCGGATATCCGCGCCTTGTGCACCTTGTACGGCGCGAATGACCCTGCGACCGTCGGCGGGCTCCTGGAGCTGGCGCGTATCGACCGCGACCGCCGTAAGGCGAAGGGCTGGTGGAGCGACGTGCCGCTCACCAAGACCATGAGGGAGTACGTACCGCTCGAGAGTGCGGCCACGGCTGTCAAGGCGTGGCAGGTGTCGTTCATTCCAGGGCTGCTCCAGACCGCTGACTACGTACGGTCGTTGCGCCGCGCTTCGGCTCCAGCTGATCGCCCCGATGAGGTCGAGGCGTTCGTCGCCTCCCGGGTCGCCCGTCAACAGAGGCTCACCGAGGACAAGCCGCTCGTCCTCTGGGCCGTCATTGCGGAGGCGGCGCTGCGCATCCCCACGGCCGAGCCCGAGATGCTTCGGGACCAGTTGGCGAGCCTTCTTGATTGGAGCGAGCGCCCCAATGTCACGATTCAGGTGCTTCCCTTCGGCGCCGGGATGATGCGAGCGCTCGCGGGCTCGTTCAACGTTCTCTCGTTCGCCGAGCCGGGTGCCATGGACGTGGTGTACCAGGAATTGGCGTTCTCCACGACGTGGGTCGAGGGTGGCGAAGGCGCGGCGCAGCACGTAAGACTGTTCGAAGAGACTGTGCGGGGCTCGCTGCCCGAGGCCGAGTCCCGAGCCTTCATCGGGACGCTCATCAAAGGACTTTGAGCTGTGACAATGTTCGTCTTCCGTAAGTCGAGCTACAGCAACGGGCATGAAGAGTGCGTCGAGGCGGCCACCAACGTGCCCGGCACCGTGGCCATACGCGACTCGAAGCGCCCCGACGGGCCGATACTCCACCTGGCCCCCGCCGCCTGGGTGGACTTCCGGGCCGCCGTCGCCGGCGGGCGGATCGCGGCGGCCCCTCAGGCGTGAGTGAACGGCCCGGCCCGGCAGAGGGTGCACCAGTGGGGCCCACGAGACCTGTTCGACGAAGCATCAGCGGAATCAGCTTGGTGGGAGGAAGCGGGACGTCCGCACGTGCACGACTTCGGTCTCACGGTCACTCCCGACGGGCACACCGCATGGCTCGACACCCGGGAGAGCGGACCGTCCTGGCCGCTCTTCGGCTGAACGGCGGCCATCAGGCGTGTGCTTGGATGAGGCCCATTCGGCGATTCGGGAAAGCCGAATGGACCTTGGGAGGGGCAGGATGAGGGTGCTGGCGACGCTGGCCCGGCTGTACGTGGACGACCTGGACCGCGCACTGCCGACGCTGCGCAGCTTGACCGGCCAGGACACCCGTATGCGGTTTCAGCACGGCGGTGTCGAGGTGGCGAGCATCGGCGGCTTCCTGGTGGTGGCCGGTGGCGACGAAGCGCTTGCCCCCTTCCGCCAGGTGCAGAGCACGGTGCTCGTCGACGACCTGGACGGGCTGCCAGAGCTGCTGGACGCGCAGGGCGGTGAGATTCTGTCCGGGCCGGACCAGGTGCCGACCGGCCGCAACGCGACCGTGCGACACCCCGGCGGCGTCGTTTTCGAGTATGTCGAGCACTCGGCATAGGTGATGGCCGGGCGGCACCGCCGTGCCGCCCGACCGTCACCGGGGCGCGATCAGGCCGTGGCGCGGAACGGCCCCGTGACCTCGTAGGTGATGCCGCCCGACGAGCTGCCCGTCGTGCCGCGCTGGCTGGAGAAGTACAGCCGCTTGCCGTCGGGGGAGAAGGCCGGGCCGGTGATCTCCGAGCCCGACTGGCCGGAGATGCGCAGGAACGGCGCGACGATGTCGTCCGGGGTGATGACGCAGATCTCCATGTTGCCGCCGTCCTCGGCGACGAACAGGTCGCCGGAGGAGGAGCCGGTGACGTTGTCGACGCCGGTCAGCGGGGCGGGGCCGGGGTTGACCAGGCTGTCGTCGTAGGCGAGTTCGTAGGTGCTGTCGGCCAGGTTGAGCTGCCAGACGCGGTTGTCGCCCTTGGTGGTGAACCAGACGGTGTCGTTGGCGTAGTGGCAGCCCTCGCCGCCGTTGAAGATCTTGGCGGACGGGACCTGGTCGCGGGTGGCGGTGGGCGAGCCGTCGGGGTCGGGCACGTTGGCCCAGCTGAACGATCCGGAGGTGGCGGTGCCGGCGGTCAGCACCTGCAACTGGCCGGAGGCCAGGTTGCCCCAGGTGGTCGGGATGAACCGGTAGAAGCAGCCGTCCGTCTCGTCCTCGGTCAGGTAGATCACCTTGCGCACCGGGTCGGCGGCGGCCGCCTCGTGCTTGAACCTGCCCATGGCGTCGCGGCGGACGGCGGCGTTCACGCCCCACGGGTCGCTCTCGTAGACGTAGCCGAGGGACACCTCCTCGCAGGACAGCCAGGTCTTCCAGGGGGTGGCGCCGCCCGCGCAGTTCTGCCGGGTGTTGGACAGGACGCGGTAGGCGCCGGTGATGGCGCCCGAGGAGCTGAACTTGACGGCGCTCGCGCCGCCACCGGGGTTGATCTCCGAGTTGGAGACGTAGATCCAGCCCGTGCCGTCGGCGAAGCAGGCGCCGCCGTCGGGGGCGCTGTGCCAGGCGTACGAGGTGCCCGGCACCGTCTGGCCGGACCGGGCGATCACCCGGCTGGTGAAGCCGCTGGGCAGCGCGATGCCGTTGGCGTCGGCGGCGAGCAGAGCACCGTACGGGCCCGGGCCCTTCTGCGCGGGGGCCGCGTAGGCGGCACCGCGCATGAGGGTGCCGCCGAAGGCGGCGGCGGAGGCTCCGATGACTGCTCCGCGCAGGAAGACACGACGTTCCACAGCTACTCCTTCATCAAGAAGGTGGAATGGATGGCTGGTTGAGCGTCGCCGACTGGTCACGAGGGACGAAGGTAGGGCCGCCGCACGTAGTCGAGCAGGCCCCTCTTGGCGAACTCTTTACGACCAACTGGTGAGTCACATCGCGCCGATGGTGCCGTGGCGTAACCCAGGGCCATTACATCCCGTGGTAAAGCCGTCCCAGGTCGATGAGCTGAATGGTCTCGTCCCGGCTCGCCAGGTCCCGCAGCTCTTCGGTGAAGCCGGCGCCGCTGAAGCACAGGAGGCGGGTCTCCTGCTCTCGGGCACCGCTGCGGGCTCCCAGCAGGCCACGGAGGTGCTCCAGGCGTCGCAGATGTCCCAGGCCCATGATGTCGTTCCACTTCGCTTCACCGATGGCCAGCAGGGTCTCGCGCTCGCCGGTGTCGCGGCCGAAGACGGCGACGTCGATCTCGTGACTGGTCTTCGCGCCGGGGTCGGTCGACGCGGTCTCGACGCGCGCGGTGAGCACCGCGGCCGGGGTGCAGCCGCCGACCATCTACCGGCTCTTCGGCGACAAGCAGGGCCTGCTCGACGCCGTCGTCGCGCAGGGCTTCGCCGCCTATCTGGCCGACAAGACCGCCGCGGAGCCCACCGGGGACCCGGTCGAGGATCTCCGGGCCGGATGGGACCTTCACGTCGGCCTCGGCCTGGCGAACCCGGCGCTGTACCGGCTGATGTACGGTCAGCAGCCCTCCGGGGCGTCCTCACCGGCGGCCCTCGCCGCGTTCGACGTCCTCGCCGGGCACGTCCGGCGCATCGCCGAGGCGGGGCGGCTGCGCATCCCCGAAGAGCGCGCCGCGGCCCTCGTGCACGCCGCCGGGTCCGGTACGACGCTCGCGCTCATCGCCACACCCGAGGACGCGCGCGACCCGGAGCTGTCCCGCACCGCTCGCGAGGCGGTCCTCGCGGCGATCACCACCGACGCCCCCGCCGCCCCCGGGCCCGGGCCCGCCGCGGCCGCCGTCACCCTCCGCGCCGTACTGCCGCGGACCGACGCCCTGACGGCGTCCGAAAGCGCCCTCATGCGGGAATGGCTCGACCGGATCGCCGACCGGACCCGCTGATTCCGCGCCTGGAGTGGCGCCTGTGACGCACGTCACCGGAACTCACCCGTCCCCGGAAGCCAGTTGAAGGCGTGACCACAGACATGCGAACCCGGGTGCGGGCCGGGGATCCCGACGCCTTCGCGGAGCTGTTCGACGCGTACGCGCGCGCGGTGTACAACCACGCCTTCCGGCTGACCGCCGAATGGTCCGTCGCCGAGGACGTCATGTCGGCGACGTATCTGGAGGCGTGGCGGCGTCATGCGTCGGTCGAGGCCGAAGGGGGTTCGCTGCGGCCCTGGTTGCTGGGGATCGCCACCAACGTCGCCCGCTCGCACTGCCGCGGCAACCGGCGCTACCGGGCCGCGGCCGCCGCTGCCGCCGAGGCGGGGCCCGAGGCCCAGCGGATTCCCGACCACGCCGAGGAGACGGCGGGCCGGGTGGACGACCGGCGGCGCATCAACGCCACGCTGACCGCGCTCGCCTCGCTGCGGCGGGCCGAGCGCGAGGTGCTGGTGCTGTGCCTGTGGGAGGGCATGGAGTACGCCGACGTCGCCCGCACCCTCGCCATCCCCATCGGAACCGTCCGTTCCAGACTGTCCCGCGCCCGCACGAAGCTGCGCAAGCTCGCCGATGCCGAACTCATCAGGAAAAAACGGGAACTCGCCTCCCCCGCCCGGCAGATAACAGGCGATCGCGGCTACGCGATCCGGTCCGCAGAGGAAGGAAACCGATGAACGCCAGCCCCTCCCAGCCGCACCCGGCTGAGTGGCCGGAGACCCGAGAGCTTCGGGGCACCGAGGAGCGGGATCTGCCGGCGGGCCGCCACGCGTCGCACAAGGAGCACCTGATGGCCCAGATCCGTGACGACATCCGCACCACCACCGCACCCGCCGCCCCCGCGCGGCAGCGCAACCCGTTCCTGCGCCGGGCGGTCCTGCTGCCCGTCGCGGCCTGCGCCCTGGCCGGGGCGATCGTGGGCGGCGTCGCCCTGTACGGGGACAACGGCGGGGACGGTACGACGCCCCTGGCCACCGGACCCGCGCTGACCACACCGCTCGGCACCGCCGACGCGAAGGGCGCCGCCCGGCTGCTGGACCGCATCTCGCTGGCCGCCGCCGACGCCTCCGGGCCCACGGTGCGCGACGGCCAGTTCATCTACATCGCCTCGAAGGTGGCCAGCACCTATCCCAAGACGGTGGACGACAAGACCACGGTGGTCAGCCAGAAGCTGCACGACCGTCAGGTCTGGCAGTCCCCCGACGGGAGGGACGGCTGGCTGATCGAGGCGGGCGAGACCGGTGACGAGGGCATCACCCTCGCCGGCAAGCACCCGGTGAGCTCGGCGTACGACAACCTCGCCAAGCTGCCCACCGACGCCGACGCGCTGCTGAAGAAGATCAGCCAGGACGCCGACAAGAACCGGGACAAGGAGGTCCCCCGCGACCAGGCGGCCTTCGTCGCCCTCGGCGATCTGCTGACCGAGAGCTACCCGCCCGCGAAGCTCACCGCGGCCATCTACCGGGCCGCGGCGAAGATCCCCGGGGTCGTCACGGTGGACGACGCGGTCGACGCCACCGGCCGTCACGGGGTCGCGGTGGCGCGGCTGAACGAACAGGACGGCCAGCGCACCGAGTGGATCTTCGACAAGAAGAGCCTGGAGTTCCTGGGTGAGCGTAATGTCCAGGTCAAGCCCGACACGAGCGGGGTGTTCAAGGTCGGCACCGTGACCTTCACCAGCGCCATCACCCAGCGCGCGGTCGTGGACGGCAACAAGCGGCTGCCCTCGCGGGAGGGCTGAGACGCATGCCGTCGAAGACCTCCGCGGCCGCGCTGTGCACCCTGCTGGTCTCGGCGGCGCTCACGGGGGCCGCGCTCGCGGCCCCCGGGTCCGGCCTCGGCGTACGTGAGGCCGGGCCCGCCCTCACGACGTCGGACGTCAGACTTCCTCCCGCATCAACCGCAGATACACCACCGAGAACGCCGCCCCCACCAGCAGCAGCAACAGCGCCACCGCCGTGCCGTAGCCGATCAGGGACTTGTTGAACGCCTGGTCGTACATGAACACCGGCAGCGTCTGGCTGCGGTTGCCGGGGCCGCCGCGGGTCATGGCCCAGATGAGGCCGAACACCGACAGCGTCTGCAACGTGTTCAGCATCAGATTGGTGCCGATGGAGCGGCGGATCATCGGCAGGGTGACGTGCCAGAAGCGGCGGAGGCCGCCCGCGCCGTCGACCTCCGCCGCCTCGGTGATCTCCTGGGGGATCTCCGACAGGGCGGCGGAGTAGACGAGCATCGAGAACGCCGTGCCGCGCCAGACGTTGGCGAACGACACGGCGAGGATGGGCAGGGTGTACAGCCAGTTCTGGGACGGCAGGCCCAGCCCGTCCAGGACGGCGTTGAGCGTGCCCTCGCGGCGGAAGAACGCGTACAGCAGGAAGCCCGCGACGATCTCGGGGAGGACCCAGGCCGCGACCACGACCGACCCGATCAGCGTGCGCACCGGCTTGGAGGCCCGCCGCATCAGGGTGGCCAGGGCCAGGCCCAGGGTGTTCTGGCCGAGGAGGGAGGAGACGACCGTGAAGACGAGGGTGAGGACGACCGCGTTGCGGAAGTCGCCGTCCCCGAAGGCGCGGCGGAAGTTGGCGAGGCCGGTGAACTCCGTGGTGGAGGTGCCGGTCAGCTGCATGTCGGTGAACGCGATGTAGCAGCAGTAGGCGATCGGCCCGCCGAGGAAGAGCAGCAGCAGGACGGTGGCGGGGGCGAGGGGGAGCCAGCGCAGCGGGCGGCCCCGGCGGCGTACGGGGGAGACCGCAGCGGAGGCTTTGGCCACGGTGGTCATCGGCCCACGGCGCCGTCGGTGACGGACTTCAGCTGCTCGTCGTAACGCTTCGCCGCCTCGCTCGGTGAGGCGTCACCCGTGGTCGCCGCCTCCATGGCCTCGCCGATGGCCGAGGAGACCTGCGGATAGACGGGGAGCGCCGGGCGGTAGTGGGTGTTCTTCACCAGGCCGGTGAAGAAGCGGATGCCGGGCATGGAGGAGAGGTATTCGGGGTCCTTCGCGACGTCCTCGCGGACGGCGATCTGGGCGTTGACGATGTCCCACCGGACCGCGTTCTCCTTGGTCTGGAACCGCTCGATGAACTTCCAGGCCAGATCGGGGTTCTTGGACTTGGCGCTGATCGCCCAGGTCCAGCCGCCGGACATGCTGACCTTGCCGGGCGCCTGCCCGGCTTGCGTCGGCATCGGCGCCTGGCCGAGGGTCTTCGACCATTCGGGCCAGGGCTTGCCGCCGGTCTTCAGCCAGTTCTGGCCGAGCCAGGAGCCGTCGAGGGCGATGGCGAGCTTGCCCTCGGGGAGCCATTCGCTGTAGACGGTGGTGCCGACGTTGGGGTCGAGGGCGTCGGAGATGTCGGGGCCGAGCTTCTCGTCGTACACCGTCTTCATAAACGCCAGGGAGTCCCGGAAGCCCTGGCCGCCGGTGACCCACTTCTTGGTCTTCGGGTTGTAGAGCGGTTCGTCGCCCGCGCCGCCGGTCCCGTACAACAGCATCTCGAAGCCCTGCATCACGGAGGTCTCGCCCGGGGCCTTGCCGGTGTACACGTTGAGCGGGGTGACGCCGGGGACCTTCTTCTTGATGGCGCGCGCGGCGGTGAGGATGTCGTCCCAGTTCTTCGGCGCCCAGTCGGCGGGCAGCCCGGCCTTGGCGAAGATCTCCTTGTTGAACCACAGCCCGCGGGTGTCGGTGCCGTCGGGGACGCCGTACGTCTTGCCGTCCTCGGCCCTGGCCGCCGTCTTCGCCGTGTCGACGAACTGGTCCCAGCTCTTCCACTTGGCCAGATAGTCGTCCAGCGGCCGCAGATAGCCCGCCTTGATGTCCGCGTTGATCCGGAAGGTGTCCTCGTAGACCAGGTCGGGGGCGGTCTTCGGGGACCGCATCATCTGCTGGACCTTGGTGGCGTAGTCGTTGTCCTGCGCCTGGATCGGGATCAGCTTGACCTTCTTGCCGGGGTTCGCCTTCTCGAACTGCTTCTTCACCGCGGCGAGGTGGTGGTCCTTGAAGCGGATCTTGTTGTCGGTGCTGCGGTTGTACGCGACCTTGACGGTGTCCGGGTCGCTGCCCGAGCCGCCACCGCAGGCGGTGAGCCCTGCGGTGGCGACGAGAGCGGCGGCGGTGAGGATCAGTGTGGCGGGTGCGGGGCGCACGGCACGACCTCCTTGCTGGCCTCTGTGGGCTGCGGGCCGACCGTAAGGTCGCCTTCAACGCAAGGTCAATCCCCGTACACGGGGATATGGTTGGCGTGCCGGGCGCTCGAACGCACGGCGCGGGAAGAGGAGTTCAGCCGGTGTAGCCCGCGAGCGCCTTGGTGAAGTCGTACGTGCCCTGGTTGATGCCGCTGCACGCGTCCCCGTCCGTGCCGGAGCCGCACTTGCGGTCGCGGTTGAGGGACCAGAAGCTGACCCGGGCCAGGTGGTGGCTCTGGGCGTACGAGATCATCGACGTGAAGTTGGCCAGGGTCACCGTCTCGCCCGCGACGTCCGTCTTGCCGTTCATCGAGGAGAAGCCGACCTTGCGGTAGGCGGCGTCCGAGGAGAGGCCGTAGGCGCTCGCGACGGTGTTCTTCAGGCCGTCGACCGCCGACTTGGTGGCCGCCGCCATGTCGACGGAGCCCTGCCCGAAGTCGAACGGCATGACCGTCCAGCCGTCCACGTCGACCCCGGCCGTGGCGCCGCGCTTGACCAGGTCCGTGCCGTTGGCGTCGGGCCCGGTCGTGGTGGTGCCGAAGGTGACGTAGACCTTGATGCCGCTGTTCTTCTGCTTGACGGTCTTCAGCGCGTCGATCACCCGCTGCCGGACCGTCGCGTTCTCGAACTCGGTCGACTCGATGTCGATGTCGATCGCCTTGAGCCGGTACGCGTCGATGACCTTCTGGTACGCGGTGGCGAGCGCGGAGGCGGACGAGCACTTCTCGCCGAGCTTGTTGCCGCTCCAGCCGCCGAAGGAGACCGTGACCTCGCCACCGGCAGCGCGGATGGCGTTGATGGTCGACTGGTCGGTGCCGCCGGTGAGGGCGCGGGAGCCGTCCCACTTGGGGGCGCAGCCGCCGTCGGAGAGCATGAACGCCATCGTGAACTGCTTCGTGCCGGTCGCCGACATCACGTCCGTGGCCTTGGGCGGACTGCCCCAGCCGAGGTAGAGGTACGGGCCGGTCTGGCCGGTGGCGGCGGCCGCCGTGTGCGGCGACGGGGGCGTGGCCTGGGCGGTGGCGGCCGCGCCCGTGGCGATCACGGCGGCCAGTCCGGTGGCCGCGGCGGCCAGGGTGCGTCTGTGGTGGCGCGGGAGTATGCGCATGTGGCGTCCTCCTGGGGGTCGGGGAGGGGTGCGGCTGAACGCTAGCGAGCGGCCATGGCCACGACAAGACGTCGGATAGGAAACTTTCCTAATGGTGGCCGAGGGAGACCGCTCGGTGCCCGCTCAGCACTCGCTCAGTGTTCGCTGAGCCAGCGGTAGACCAGCTCCGGGCGCCCTATCTGCCCGTAATGCGGGGTACGGGCGGCGCGGCCGGCATCCACCAGGTGCTCCAGATAGCGGCGCGCGGTGATCCGTGAGATCCCCACCGCCTCCGCCGTCGCCGCCGCCGAGACGCCGTCCTCGGCGCCGCGCAGCGCCTCGGTGACCGCCTGCAGGGTGGCCTGGGTGAGCCCCTTGGGCATCGAGGCGGGCTGCGGTGCGCGCAGGGCGGCCAGCGCCCGGTCCACCTCGGCCTGCCCGCTGGCCTCGCCCGCGGTCGACCGGAACTCGGCGTACCGCTGGAGCCGGTCGCGGAGCGTGGAGAAGGTGAACGGTTTCAGCACGTACTGGACGACCCCGAGCGAGACCCCGTCCCGGACCACGGCGAGGTCCCGGGCCGAGGTGACGGCGATGACGTCCGCCGCGTGCCCGGCCGCCCGCAGCGCCCGCACCAGCTGCAGACCGTGCCCGTCGGGCAGGTAGAGGTCGAGCAGGATGAGGTCGGCGGGTGTCCGCTCCAGCAGCCGCTGGGCGTCACCCCCCGTGCGCGCGGTGCCGACGACGGCGAAACCGGGGACGCGCTCGACGTACATCCGGTGCGCGTCCGCCGCGACGGGATCGTCCTCGACGACCAGCACCCGGATCGGCTCCGGGGTCGGCGTCGCCGAGTTCGCCTGCGGCGGGCTCATGGATCGGGATTCCTCTCGGGGACGGACACGTCAGGGGGGAGGCGGAAAGCTCGGGGCCCCAATTTACGGAGCGTAATGAAGAGTGGCCAGGGCTGGGGCCCGGTGAATCCGCCGGGGATGGCCACCGGCGACCGTCCCGCGCGGTTTCACGGCGCGGCGGCCGCGGTGGCGAGCGGCAGCCGGACGGTGAACTCGGCGCCGGAGCCGGGCGCCCCGGCCACGTCCACGGTGCCCGCGTTGCGGCGTACGGCCTGCTGGACCAGGGCCAGCCCCAGGCCGCGGCCCGCCGCCTTGGTGGACCAGCCGCGGCGGAAGGCGTCCTCGGTCGCCGCCGGGTCCAGACCGGCGCCGGTGTCCGCGATGCGCAGGGTCAGCTCGCCGTCGTCCGCGCGGACGGTGACCGTGACGCGGGCGCTGCGGGCGGCGCCGCTGCCGACGCCCTCGGTGGCGGCGTCGATCGCGTTGTCGACGAGGTTGCCGACGATGGTCACCAGGTCGCGGGCGGCCAGACCGGGCGGCAGCAGCCCGTCGTCGATGCGGCTGTCGGGGGTGAGGACGAGTTCGACGCCGCGCTCGCTGGCCTGGGCCGCCTTGCCCAGCAGCAGCGCCGCCAGCACGGGTTCGGCGACGGCCGCCACCACCTGGTCGGTGAGCGCTTGGGCCAGCTCCAGCTCGGCCGTGGCGAACTCGACCGCCTCGTCCTCCCGGCCCAGCTCGATCAGCGAGACGACGGCGTGCAGCCGATTGGCGGCCTCATGGGCCTGGGAGCGCAGCGCCTCGGCGAAGCCGCGTACGGAGTCCAGCTCACCGGAGAGCGCCTGCAGCTCGGTGTGGTCGCGCAGCGTGACGACCGTGCCGCGCTGTTCGCCGCTGCTCACCGGGGAGGTGTTGACCACCACGACCCGCTCCGCGGTGAGGTGCAGCTCGTCCACGCGCGGCTCGGTGGCCAGCAGGGCGCCGGTGAGCGGGCTGGGCAGGCCCAGCTCGGACACGTAGGCGCCGACCACGTCGTCGGGCAGCCCGAGCAGCTCCCGGCCGCCGTCGTTGATGAGCGCGATCCGCCGCTGCCCGTCCAGCATCAGCAGCCCCTCGCGCACCGCGTGCAGCGCCGCCTCGTGGTAGTCGTGCATCCGGCTCAGCTCGGTGGCGTTCATGCCGTGGGTGTGGCGGCGCAGCCGGGCGTTGATGACGTACGCGCACAGGCCCCCGACGGCGAGCGCGCCCGCCGCGACGCCGAGCAGGGCCAGCAGCTGGCGCCGCACCTGGGCGCTGATGGTCTCCACCGTGATCCCGGCGCTGACCAGCGCGGTGATCCGGCCCCCGGCCTTCTGGTCGCGCACCGGCGCGACCACCCGCACCGACGAGCCGAGGGTGCCGGTGTAGGTCTCGGGGAAGATCCGGCCGCGCAGCGCGGGCTCGATGTGGCCGAGGTAGCGCTCCCCGATCCTGTCCGGATCGGGGTGTGTCCAACGGATGCCACGCGGGTTCATGATGGTCACGAAGGTGACGCCAGTGTCCCGGCGCACCTTCTCCGCGTACGGCTGGAGCCGGGCGCTGGGGTCGCCGGACCGTACGGCCCCGGCCACCGAGGGGGAGTCGGCGACCGCGGCGGCGGCGGCCGTGGCCTGACTGCGCGCGGCGGACGTGGCCTGGTTGCGGTCGGTGATGTACGCGAAGACGGCGCATCCCGCCACCAGGGCGGCAACGAGCACGACCTGCATCGCGAAGAGCTGGCCGGCCAGGCTCCGCGGGTGGGGGATGCGCATGTCCATCAGTCTGCACACGAATCTTTGTGTGAACGAAATGAACGGAAGGGTGACCCCCGTCACAGGCGTGGTGCATAGTCGCCGGAACCGTTCAAGGCGGTGTGCGAGCCGCACACGGTACAGCGCCGGGACAGTTGGACGGCCGAAGAGAAGGAGGCAGCACCGTGGCTGCGGAGATCACGCCGCCCGCATCGGGACGCACAGAGCCGGAGCGGCCGAAGGCGAAGAAGAAGGAAAAGATCCACTACCTCTACCTCGCCGTGATCGGCGCGGTGGCGCTGGGGATCCTCGTGGGCTTCGTCGCCCCCGACACGGCTGTCGAGCTGAAGCCCATCGGCGACGGCTTCGTGAACCTGATCAAGATGCTGATCTCGCCGATCATCTTCTGCACGATCGTGCTCGGCGTCGGATCGGTGCGGAAGGCCGCCAAGGTCGGCAAGGTCGGCGGTCTCGCCCTCGGCTACTTCATGGTGATGTCGACCGTCGCGCTCGGCATCGGTCTGATCGTCGGCAACATCCTGGAGCCCGGCAGCGGGCTGCACTTCAGCCAGGAAGTGGCGAAGGCCGGTCAGGACCAGGTCGACAGCAGCACCAGCGAGGGCCTGTCCGGGTTCCTGCTGAGCATCATCCCCACCACGCTCGTCTCCGCGTTCACCTCGGAGCAGGTGCTGCAGACCCTGTTCGTCGCCCTCCTCGTGGGCTTCGGCCTGCAGGCCATGGGCAAGTCCGGTGAGCCGGTGCTGCGCGGCATAGGCCACATACAGCAGCTCGTCTTCAAGCTGCTGTCGATGGTCATGTGGCTGGCCCCGGTGGGCGCCTTCGGCGCGATGGCGGCGGTGGTCGGCGCGACCGGTCTGGACGCGCTCAAGGCGCTCGCCGTCATCATGATCGGCTTCTACACCACCTGCCTCCTCTTCGTGATCGTCGTCCTCGGCACGATCCTGCGCCTGGTGGCCGGCGTGAACCTGTTCCTGCTGCTGAAGTACCTGGCGCGGGAGTTCCTGCTGATCCTGTCGACGTCCTCCTCGGAGTCGGCGCTGCCGCTGCTGATCGCCAAGATGGAGCACGCGGGCGTCAGCCGTCCCGTCGTCGGCATCACCGTGCCGACCGGCTACTCCTTCAACCTGGACGGCACCGCGATCTACCTGACCATGACGTCGCTGTTCATCGCCGACGCCATGGGCAAGCCGCTCGCGATCGGCGAGCAGATATCCCTGCTGGTCTTCATGATCGTCGCCTCCAAGGGCGCGGCCGGTGTCACCGGCGCCGGTATGGCGACCCTCGCGGGCGGTCTGCAGTCGCACCGTCCCGACCTGGTCGGCGGCGTCGGCCTGGTCGTGGGCGTGGACCGCTTCATGAGCGAGGCCCGCGCCCTCACCAACTTCGCGGGCAACGCGGTCGCGACCGTCCTGGTCGGCACCTGGACCAAGGAGATCGACAAGGACCGGATGAACGAAGTCCTCTCCGGACGCCTCCCGTTCGACGCCGCGGCCTTCGCGGCCAACGGCGGCGGCCACGGCCCGGCCGTCGAGGACTCCGACGGCGCCGACACCAAGGCGCTCCCCGAGCAGCGTGACGGTGACACGGCCAAGGAACACGTGCCTGCCTGACACCCCACGCCCTGAGCGGCCCTGCCCTCCTGAATCGGGGCAGGGCCGCGGTCGTGTTCCGGCACATCGGGATGGTTCGGCAGTCGTGTCACGCGGCCGCGCCGAGCAAGTGGTGCCCCGTGTCCTCCCCCCGTGGCAGAACACGAGGCACCGGCACAGGGGGAGGAAGGGCGGTCAGCCCTCTCCGTCGGCCACCGGGCGCAGCTGTTCGGGGAGCGCGGTCCATTCGGGGCCGCCGTGCCGCGGCTTGATCCACGCGATGTTGCCACCGGTGTCGATGTACGCCACGCGGCCGACGGCCTCGCGCTCGATGTCGTAGACGAGGTCCCCTATCCGGGGCCTGCGGCGAGTGCCTCCGGCCGTGGTCATGACGCCCAGCGTCCTACGAAGCGCTGATATTCGGCTGATGCCTCGCTGACCTGGCCCTGTCGGTAGGCTGCGGGACTGTCACTTATGAATCTCTGGTACCGACGGGGGCAGCGCGTGGACGGGACCGGGTTACGCCTCTTGGGGCCCGTGGGGGTATGGCGGGACGATCAGCTCCTGGGCCCCACCGCCGCGCAGCAGCGTTCCGTGCTGGCGATGCTGCTGATGGAACCGGGCCGGGTGGTCTCCGTCGACCGGCTGGTCATGGCCATATGGGGCGAGGACCCGCCGGGCTCGGCGCGCAACGCCGTACAGGTCCAGATATCCAAGCTGCGCCGCATCCTCGCCGCCCTGCCCGAAACCGAACTGGCCACCTCCGCCAAGGGCTACTGCCTCACCGCCCCGCGCACGGCCGTCGATCTGCACCGCTTCCGGGACCTGGTGCGCGAGGCACGTGCCGCGCACGACGAGCGGGCCGCCGAACTGCTGCGCGGTGCGCTGCGGTTGTGGCGCGGGCCCGCGCTCGCCGATGTGGCGGGCGGCTGGCTGTCCGACACCGTCGGGGCCGGTCTCGAGGAGGAGCGGCGGGCCGCGATGGAGGAGTGCGCCGCGATCGACGTACGGGCCGGGCGCCACCACGAGGCCGTCGTGCGGCTGTCCGCGCTGGTCGCCGAGCACCCGCTGCGCGAGCGCTCGGTGGCCCTGCTGATGGAGGCGCTGCGCCGGTCCGGGCGGCGGGCCGACGCCCTCGCGCTGTTCCGCGCCACCCGGCAGCGGTACGCCGAGGAGCTGGGCATCGAACCGGGGGAGGAGCTGCAACGGCTGCACCGGCAGGCACTCGACACCCGGCCCGACACCCGGCCCGAGGCCCCGTCCGGCGCCTCATCCGAGCCCCACCCGGCGCCCGAGGTGGCCGACGCGCCCGGGGACACCGACGACACGGCCGCCACCCCCCTCGCCGGTGCTGCCGCCGTGCCCCAGCAACTGCCCCCCGACGTCGCCCACTTCACCGGACGCGAGCGCGAACTCGCGAGTCTGGACGCCCTGCTGCGAAACCCCGGCCGGGCGTCCACCGCCGCCGTCATCGGGGTGATCGCGGGCAGCGGCGGCCTCGGCAAGACCACCCTCGCGGTGCACTGGGCGCACCGGGTCCGCGACCGTTTCCCCGACGGGCAGCTCTACGTCAACCTGCGCGGCTTCGGCCCCACCGGCTCGGCGATGACCGTGGCCGAGGCGGTCCGCGGCTTCCTCGACGCCTTCCAGGTGCCCGCGCACCGCATCCCCGCCACCGTGGAGGCGCAGACCGCCCTCTACCGCAGCCTGCTGGCCGACCGGCGGGTGCTGATCCTGCTCGACAACGCCCGCGACGCCGGGCAGGTGCGCCCGCTGCTGCCCGGCTCGCCCGGCTGCCTGGTGGTGCTGACCAGCCGTAACGAACTCACCGGCCTGGTCGTCGCGGAACAGGCCAGGCCGCTGCCGCTGGATCTGCTCGGCCGCGCCGAGGCGCGCGACCTGCTCATCGGCCGCATCGGCGCCGAGCGCGCCGCCGCCGAACCGCAGGCCGTGGAGGACGTGGTCACGGTGTGCGCGGGGCTGCCGCTGGCGCTGGCCATCGTGGCCGCCCGCGCCGCCACCCACCCCCGCTTCCAGATCGCGGCGCTCGCCGATGAGCTGCACGACGCCCGCGGCAGCCTCGACGCGTTCGAGGGCGGGGACGCCACCACCGACGTCCGGGCCGTGTTCTCGTGGTCGTACCACACCCTCGGCGACGACGCCGCCCGGCTGTTCCGGCTGCTCGGCGTGCACCCAGGGCCGTACATCGCCGCCCCCGCCGCGGCCTCCCTCGCCGGGGTGGACGTCCCCCAGGCCCGCAGGCTGCTGGGCAGGCTCACCCGGGCCCATCTGATCGCCGAGCGCAGCCCGGGCCGGTACGCGTTCCACGACCTGCTGCGCGCGTACGCCACGGAGCTGACCCAGGAGTACGACCCGGCCGACGACCGCCGGGCCGCGCTGCACCGGGTGCTGGACCACTATCTGCACTCCGCCTTCGCCGCCGGACGCGCCTTCACCCCGCACCGGGAGCCGATCGCGCTCGCCCCGGCGCGCTCCGGTGTCACCGTCGAGACGTTCACCGCACACGCCCAGGCCCTCACCTGGTTCACCCACGAACACGCGGTGCTGATCGCGGCCCTCCAGCGGGCCGCGGACGCCGGGTTCGAGACCCACGCCTGGCAACTGGCCTGGACGCTGATGGAGTTCCTGGACCAGCTCGGCCACTGGCACGACCAGCACACCGTCCACCGCGTCGCCCTGGACGCCGCCCGTCGCGTCGCCGATCCGGCCGGGCAGGCCTACGCCTGCCACGGGCTGGGCCTCGCCGATTTCCGGATGGGGCGGTACGAGCGGGCCCGCGGCCATCTGCTGCGCTCGCTCGACCTGCACGGCGAGACCGCCAACCCCATCGGCCAGGCCCGCATCCACGTCGCGCTCAACATGACGGCCGAGCGCCAGGGCCGCGACGAGGAACTGCTGTACCACGCCCGGCGGTCGCTGGAGCTGTACCAGGCGGCCGGGCACCGCAAGGGCGAGGCGTACGCCCTCAACAACCTGGGCTGGGCGTACGCCGTGCTGGGCGACTTCCAGCAGACCCTCGTGCACTGCGCCAAGGCGCTCGCCCTCCTGCGGGAGGCGGGCGACGGGCGCGGGGAGTCGGCCGCCTGGGACAGCCTCGGGTACGCCCACCACCACCTCGGCGACCACCAGCAGGCCATCACCTGCTACCGGCGCGCGGTCGAGCTGCGGCGCGGCCTGGACGAGCGGGTGCGGGAGGCCGAGTCGCTGCACCGGCTGGGCGACGCCCAGCGGACCGCCGGGGACGTGGCCGGGGCGCGCGCCAGCTGGTGCGCGGCGCTGAGCCGCTTCGACGCCCTCGGCCACCCGGACGCGGACCGGGTGCGGGCCGGACTCGCCGGGCTGGGCGAGCCCGCGCCCGGCGAGTCCTGATCAGCCGCAGCGACCCCGATCCGCCGCAGCGATCCCCGGTCAGTCGAAGGGGATGCGGACGGTGGACTGGTTGCCGGTGCCCAGGGTGCTGGTGCCGTTGCCGATGGCGTTCCACACCTCGACCCGGACCTTGCCGCCCCTCAGGTCGCCCAGCGTGCCGGTGGCGGATTTCAGGCCGCGGGACTGCGTGTAGTGCTCGTAGCCCGGGGCCGGATCGGTGGCGAAGTACTGATAGGTCTCGGTGCGGTCCCAGGTGCCGTCTCCGGTGAGGTCGTAGGAGATCCGCGCCTGCTGCCCGTTGGCCACGGTCGTGCCCGCGTCCACGAACAGGTCGAACGCCGTCGAGCCGCCGTTGTAGGTCCGGGTGATGCCGGAGGAGGTGAAGGTCTGCGGCTGGTACGGCGTCCCGTCGTGGTTGGCGCCGCCCGCCGAGGCCAGGGTCGTGGCGCTCGCGGACGTCGAGGCCCCGCCGAGGGCGCCGCCCTGGCCCGGGTAGAGGGTGGCGGAGCCGCCGGGGTCGGTCCCGCCGCCTCCGCCCCGGGTCCAGACCGCCACGTAGTCGACGAGCATGGGGTGCCCGGGGACGGTGGCCGCGGTGGGGGTCGGCGAGCCCTTGACCCCGTCGGGGAAGCCGCCGCCGATCGCCACGTTGAGGAGGATGAAGTAGCCCGCGTGGTCGGTCATGTTCGACCAGGTGGCGGCGTCGACCTGGTCCTGGCCGACGCTGTGGAACTGGGTGCCGTCGACGTACCAGCGGAGCTGGTTGGGCGTGGTCGAGCGGTCCCATTCGAAGCGGTACGTGTGGAACGCGGACTGGCAGGTGGACCCGGGGCACGCGCGGTTGGCGCCGAGGCCGGAGGTCTCCCGGCAGGGACCGTTCGGGCTGACGCCGCAGTGCAGGGTCCCCCACACGGAGTTGAGCCCGTTGACGTTCTCCATGATGTCGAACTCACCGATGCCCGGCCAGTTCTGGTAGTTGCCCCGGTACGGGCTGCCGAGCGCCCAGAAGGCGGGCCAGTAGCCGAGGGCGGCGTCGCCCGTGACGTTCGGCATCTGGATCCGGCCCTCCATGCGCAGCACGCCGCCGGCCGGGGCCTTGAAGTCGGCGCGCTTGGTCTCGATGCGGGCCGAGGTCCAGTTGCCCGCGCCGTCGCGGAGCGGGGTGATGCGGAGGTTGCCGCTGCCGTCGAGGCTGAGGTTGCTGGTGGAGCCGGTGTAGCTCTGGATCTCTCCGGTGCCCCAGTTGCCGGGGCCGCCGGGGTAGTTGTGGCCGGTGTCGATCTGCCAGTTGGCGGCGGAGGGGAGGGTGTTCGCCGCGCCCTTGAAGTCATCGCTCCACTGGAGGTTCCAGCCGGTGGGCGTGGGCGGCACGTCGGCCCGTGAGGACGTGGCGCCGAGGAGGGCGACGGCGGTGGCGGCGCAGGCGGCCAAGGCCGCTCTGAGGGCGGATCTGTGTCTGCGGGGGCGCATGGACGGACCTCCTGAAGGGGGTGTGAGAGCGCTCTCACACCCCTCTTTAGGCGTGTCCACGTCACTCGTCAACCTTTTGAACGAACCCCGGTGCGCGCGGGTCTCAGGCCGGGCGCAGCCAGATCGTGGCCAGCGGCGGCAGGGTCGGCAGCAGGCTGGCCGGGTGGCCGTGGGCGGCCGTCGGCTCGGCCTTCAGCGGTTCCGGATTGAGGACGCCGCTTCCGCCGTACCGCTCGTCGTCGGTGTTCAGCACCTCCCGCCACAGCGGGACCGTGTCCGGCACGCCCACCCGGTACGCCTGCCGCACCACCGGCGAGAAGTTGCTGACGGCCAGCAGCGGGGAGCCGTCCGCGTCGTAGCGGAGGAAGGCGAACACGTTGTCCTCGTGTCCGTCCCCCTCCACCCACGCGAACCCCTCCGGCACCGTGTCCCGCTGCCACAGCGGGGGCGTCGCCGCGTACACCTGGTTGAGGTCGCGGACCAGGTCGCGCACCCCCCGGTGGTCGGGTTCGGCGGAGTACGAGGGGTCCAGCAGCCACCAGTCGGGGCCGTGCCGCTCCGACCACTCCGCCCCCTGGGCGAACTCCTGCCCCATGAAGAGGAGTTGCTTGCCCGGATGCGCCCACATGAAGCCGAGGTACGCCCGGTGGGTCGCGCGCCGCTGCCACCAGTCGCCCGGCATCTTGCTCACCAGCGCCCGCTTGCCGTGCACCACCTCGTCGTGCGAGATGGGGAGGACGTAGTTCTCGCTGTACGCGTACACCATCGAGAAGGTCATCTCATGGTGGTGGTACTTCCGGTGCACCGGCTCATGCGCCAGATAGCCCAGCGAATCGTGCATCCACCCCATGTTCCACTTCAGCCCGAAGCCGAGCCCGCCGAAGCCGCTCGGCCCCACATGGTGGGTGGCCCGGGTGACGCCGTCCCAGGCGGTGGACTCCTCGGCGATGGTCACGACGCCCGGGCAGCGGCGGTAGACCGTCGCGTTCATCTCCTGGAGGAACGCCACCGCGTCCAGGTTCTCCCGGCCGCCGTGCGCGTTGGGCGTCCACTGGCCGGGCTCGCGGGAGTAGTCGAGGTAGAGCATGGACGCGACGGCGTCGACGCGCAGGCCGTCGATGTGGAACTCCTCGCACCAGTAGACCGCGTTCGCCACCAGGAAGTTACGGACCTCCGTGCGGCCGTAGTCGAATTCGAGGGTGCCCCAGTCCGGGTGCGCGGCCCGCAGCGGGTCGGACGGCTCGTACAGCGGCCGGCCGTCGAACTCCGCCAGCGCCCACGCGTCCCGGGGGAAGTGCGCGGGCACCCAGTCCACCAGCACCCCGATCCCCGCCCGGTGCAGCGCGTCGACCAGGTACTTGAAGTCGTCCGGCGTGCCGAGGCGGGCCGTGGGCGCGTAGAAGCCGGTCACCTGGTAGCCCCAGGAGCCGCCGAAGGGGTGCTCGGCCACCGGCATCAGCTCGACGTGGGTGAATCCGAGGTCCTTCACGTACGCGGGCAGCTGCTCGGCCAGCTGCCGGTACGTCAGCCCGGGCCGCCACGACGCGAGGTGCAGCTCGTACACCGAGAACGGCAGCTCGTGCACCCGCCCGCCGTCCCGCCGCGCCATCCAGTCGCCGTCGCCCCAGCGGTGGTGCGAGGCGTGCACGACCGAGGCCGTCGCGGGCGGGCACTCGGTGCGCCGCGCCATCGGGTCCGCGCGCAGCGTGCGGCTGCCGTCGGGCCGGGTGATCTCGAACTTGTACAGCGCGCCCTCGCCGACCCCCGGCACGAACAGCTCCCATACGCCGCTGGAGCCGAGCGAGCGCATCGGGAAACCGGTGCCGTCCCAGTGGCAGAAGTCCCCGGTGACCCGGACGCCGCGCGCGTTCGGCGCCCACACGGTGAACCGCGTCCCGGTCACCCCGTGGTGCGTCATCGGCCGCGCGCCGAGCGCCCGCCACAGCTCCTCGTGGCGGCCCTCGCCGATGAGGTGCAGATCGAGTTCGCCGAGGGCGGGCAGGAAGCGGTACGGGTCGCCGGCCCGCACTTCGGCGTCGTCGTACGTCACGAGCAGCTGGTAGTCGGGTACGGACGTCAGTGGCAGCACCCCCGAGAACAGCCCGTCCCCTTCCGCGCGCAGCCGCGCCCGCAGCCCGGCGGCGACGACGGTGACGGCCCGCGCGTACGGGCGCAGCGCCCGGAACAGCACCCCGCCGCGCACCGGGTGCGCCCCCAGCAGCGCGTGCGGGTCGTGATGCGAACCGGTGAGCAGCCGCTGCCGGTCCTCGCCCCCGAGCGCGGGCGCGGCCCGCACCCCGTGGTCGTCGTACGGCGCGGTCTGCGGCGCGGTCGGTCGTTGCGTGCCGGGTCCGTCCTCCGGGGCGTCCGCCGCCGCTGCCGCCCGAGGCGCCCGCGGCTCGGGCGGCGCGCCGTACGACGGCCGCGAGGTGGGCTTGATGCCCGCGGACTCCGGCGAGGCCGGGTCCCGGCGCGGGGACGCGTCCTCGCGCAGCCCGGCCTCGACGTCCGGGGCGGCGGCCGGGCGGGTCGTGGGGCCGGAGCGGAAGGTGGGCGGGACCGCCGGGCCCCGGCCCGGGCCCTCGTCGGACGGGTGCTGGCTGGACGGCGGTCGTGCGGTCACGGGGTGGTCCTCCCGGGGGTGTCGGAGGTGGTGTCGGGCGTGTCGGGGGTGTGCCGGAGGTGTCCGGCCTCAGCGGGCGGCGGCGGCCAGCCGGCGGATCGCGGCCATCGGGACCGGCAGCCAGTCGGGGCGGTGGCGGGCCTCGTAGAGAACCTCGTACACCGCCTTGTCGGTCTCATGGGCGCGCAGCAGCTCCGGCTCGTCGCGCGGATCCGAACCGGAGGCCTCCGCGTACCCCGCGCAGTAGGCGGCACGCATGCGGCCTGCCCAGTCCCGCGGGGTGTGAGGGCCGCCCACGGCCGCCGCGTAGTCGAAGGAGCGGAGCATTCCGGCGATGTCGCGGACCGGTGGCTGCGGGCGGCGGCGCTCGGCCAGCGGGCGGGACGGCTCGCCCTCGAAGTCGATCAGCGACCACTGCCGCTCCGCCGTCAGCAGGGCCTGCCCCAGGTGCAGATCGCCGTGGATGCGCTGGGCCGCCCAGGTGCGCCCGGTGCGGCCGAGGGCGGCGACGTCCTCGTACGCGGCGTGCAGCGCGCCCCGGTACGGCTGGAGCGCGGGCACCGCGGCGGCGGCCGAATCGAGCCGTTCGCTCATGGCGGCCGCGAGGTGTTCGATCTGCGGACGGCGCAGCACGGAGGCGGGGAGCGCACGGGCCATCGCGAGGTGCACCTCGGCCGTCGCCTGGCCGAGGGCGTGCGCGGCGTCGGCGAACTCGGCCTGCACGGACAGGGCGTCGAGGGCCAGCTGCCAGCCGTCGGTGGACCCGGCGAGGTAGGGCTGCAGGACGCCGAGCGTGAACGGCTCCGGGCGCGGGCCCGGCCCCTCCGGCGGCGGGGCCGCCTCGAACCAGGCCGCGGGGGCGGGCACCCGGGTGCAGCCGGTGCGGGCGAGGGCGAGGGGGAGTTCGAGGTCGGGGTTGGTGCCGGGGCTGACCCGCCGGAAGAGCTTGAGGATGAACGTATCGCCGTACACCACCGAGGAGTTGGACTGCTCGGCCGTCATCAGCCGGGGCGGCAGGACGGACGGGATCGAGCTGGAGGGCTCCCGTACGAAGCGCAGCGGGCCCAGGAGGCCGGGGACCCGCAGCCGCTCCAGCAGCAGCGAGGCGAGCCGGGGGTCGGCCAGCGCCTCGTACACGGTGCGGCCGTCCAGCGGCCCGCCGCTGGGGTGACCGATGAGCGCGGGGGCGAGCGAGGGCGGCAGGGCCGAGCGGACGCCGAGCAGCATCTGGTAGCAGTCGCTGGCGGCCGCGCCACGGCGGTGGCCGCAGCCGAAGCCGTGCCGGTGGCCGGACGGTTCCGGCTGCTGGGCGCGGATGAGCAGATGGAGTAACCCGGGGGCCGCCCCGCCCGGCGGGCAGGGCAGTATCTCGGTCGCCGAGACGAGGGTGAAGCCGGTGACGGGGCGGCCCTTGCCCGCGAACCAGCGCTGCCGGGGCAGCCACTCGGCGAGCAGCGGCGCGAGCGACCCGAGCAGCCCGGCCGGGCCCGTGGCGGCGGGTGACGCAGGGTCGGCTGACGGTGCGACGGTCGGCGGGTGGTGTGCCCCCCGGGAGAATGAAGCTTCCGGCATGGCGTCGCGTCCTTTCCCCGGGCACACGACAGATCAGGGCAAAGTGTCCCGGATTGCGGCGTTGACTGTGCGACGGTGCGGGACGTGTCGGGCGAGGATCGTCCGTACGGCGAGTACGGAGTACGCGATCGGCTCCGCCGGTGGCGGTACGTAGTCAGAGTGCCCATGAAGCCCTGACGAAAACGCCCCAGCCGACCGGAGCGGAAGCCTTTTCCCCACCCCGCCCCCGGGGCACAGCCCCGGCCCCTCTTCGGGGCTCCGCCCCGCACCCCGGCCCCGGGCCCCAGCCCGGACCCCGGCCCGGGCTTGGCCCCGGCCCCCGGCTTGGGGCTGCGCCCCGGGCCTCGGCTTAGGTCTGAGCCCCGGGCCCCCACCGGAACCGTCCCGCGCCCCTTCGGGGCTGCGCCGCCGGGCCCCAGCTCGGGCTCGGCCACGGCCCCCGGGTTGAGGCTGCGCCTCGGGGCCCGGGCTCGGGGCTGCGCCTGGGGCGCCGGTCCTGGCTTGGCATCGCCCCCACCTCGGGGCCGCGTCCCGGGCCGCGGCTTGGGTTGCGCTCCGGGTCCCCACCGGGGCTCCGTCCCGCGCCCCGCCTCGGGGCTCGGCCCGGGGCCCCACCGGGGCCGCCCCGCACCCCTCGGGGCTGCGCCCGGGGCGCCGGTTTGGTCTTGGTCCCGCACTCCGGCTCGAGGCTTCGCCCCGGGGTCCGGGCTTGGGCTCTGCCCGGGCCCTCGCCTCGCCCCGCTCGGGGCGCAGCCAGCAGCCCCGGGCGCCCGCCCGGTCCCGGGGGCCGCGGGGCCACGGTGCGGCCGGGTTCCGGACCGGCGGCGCGGTCCGCAGAGCGGAGTCCGGGGCGGGGTCGGGGACAGTGCGCCGGGTGCCCGTTACAGCGGGGGGCGGTGGGGGGTGGGGTCGGCTGGGCGTAGGCGGAACCAGTAGAAGCCGTGGCCCGCCATGGTGAGCAGGTAGGGGAGTTCGCCGATCGCGGGGAAGCGGACGCCCCCGATCAGCTCGACCGGGTGGCGGCCCGCGAAGGACTGGAGGTCCAGTTCGGTCGGCTGGGCGAAGCGCGAGAAGTTGTGCACGCACAGCACCAGGTCGTCCTCCCCGTCCCGGGTCCGCGGGGCCTCGCGCAGGAAGGCGAGGACGGCGGGGTTGGAGGAGGGCAGCTCGGTGAAGGAGCCCAGTCCGAAGGCGGGGTTCTGCTTGCGGATCTCGATCATCCGACGGGTCCAGTGGAGCAGCGACGAGGGGCTGCTCATGGACGCCTCGACGTTGGCCACCTGGTAGCCGTAGACCGGGTCCATGATCGTGGGCAGGAAGAGCCGCCCCGGGTCGCAGGAGGAGAAGCCCGCGTTGCGGTCGGGGGTCCACTGCATCGGGGTGCGCACGGCGTCGCGGTCGCCGAGCCAGATGTTGTCGCCCATGCCGATCTCGTCGCCGTAGTAGAGGATCGGCGAGCCGGGCAGTGACAGCAGCAGCGCGGTGAACAGCTCGATCTGGTTGCGGTCGTTGTCCAGCAGGGGGGCGAGCCTGCGCCGGATGCCGATGTTGGCGCGCATCCGCGGATCCTTGGCGTACTCCGCGTACATGTAGTCGCGCTCTTCGTCGGTGACCATCTCCAGCGTCAGCTCGTCGTGGTTGCGCAGGAAGATGCCCCACTGGCAGCCGGACGGGATCGCGGGGGTCTTGGCGAGGATTTCCGAGACCGGGTAGCGGGATTCGCGGCGCACCGCCATGAAGATGCGCGGCATGACCGGGAAGTGGAAGGCCATGTGGCATTCGTCGCCGCCCGCCTCGTAGTCGCCGAAGTAGTCGACGACGTCCTCGGGCCACTGGTTGGCCTCGGCCAGCAGTACGGTGTCGGGGTAGTGGGCGTCGATCTCGGCGCGGACCCGCTTGAGGAGTTCATGGGTGCGGGGGAGGTTCTCGCAGTTGGTGCCCTCCTCCGCGTACAGATACGGCACGGCGTCGAGCCGGAATCCGTCGATGCCGAGGTCCAGCCAGAAGCGCAGGGCGGCCAGTACCTCTTCCTGGACGGCCGGGTTCTCGAAGTTGAGGTCCGGCTGGTGCGAGAAGAAGCGGTGCCAGTAGTACTGCTTGCGTACTGGATCAAAGGTCCAGTTGGACGTCTCGGTGTCGACGAAGATGATGCGGGCGTCCTGGTACTGCTTGTCGTCGTCGGCCCAGACGTAGTAGTCGCCGTACGGTCCGTCCGGATCGCTGCGGGACTCCTGGAACCACGGATGCTGATCGCTGGTGTGGTTCATGACAAAGTCGATGATGACGCGCATGCCGCGCTGGTGCGCGGCGTCCACGAACTCGACGAAGTCGGCGAGATCCCCGAACTCCGGCAGCACGGCCGTGTAGTCCGACACGTCGTAGCCGCCGTCGCGCAGCGGGGAGGCGAAGAAGGGCGGCAGCCAGAGGCAGTCGACGCCGAGCCACTGGAGGTAGTCGAGTTTGGCCGTGAGTCCCTTGAGGTCGCCGATGCCGTCGCCGTTGCTGTCCTGGAAGGAGCGGACCAGGACCTCGTAGAAGACGGCGCGTTTGAACCAGTCGGGGTCGCGGTCCTTGGCCGGGGTGTCTTCGAACTTGTCCGGTACGGGCTCGTTGACGATCATGTTGTGGGTGACCCTCCGATCGGTGAGGACGGTCGCAGGGAGAGCACGTGCGCGGGAGCCATGTCACGGCCCGGCTCCAGGCGCACGTAGTTGTCCCTGCCCCAGTGATAGGTCTCGCCGGTGAGCTCGTCGCGCACCGGGACGGACTCGTGCCAGTCGAGGCCGAGTTCCGGCATGTTCAACGAGACCGTCGCCTCCTGGGTGTGGTGGGGGTCCAGGTTGACGACGGTGAGCACGCACGAGTCGCCCGTGCGCTTGGAGTAGGCGATGACGGAGTCGTTGTCGGCGTGGTGGAATCGCAGGTTGCGCAGCCGGCGCAGGGCGGGGTGCCGCCGGCGCAGCCGGTTGAGCCGGGTGAGGAGCGGGGTGAGCGTCGTGTCCGAACGCTCCGCGGCCGCCCAGTCGCGCGGGCGCAGCTGGTACTTCTCCGAGTCCAGGTACTCCTCGCTGCCGGCGCGCAGCGGGGTGTTCTCGCACAGCTCGTAGCCCGCGTAGACACCCCAGGTGGGGGAGAGGGTGGCGGCGAGGACGGCCCGTACCGCGAAGGCCGGGCGGCCGCCGTCCTGGAGGTAGGCGTGGAGGATGTCGGGGGTGTTGACGAAGAAGTTGGGCCGCATCCAGGCGGCCGCGTCCCCGGACAGCTCGGTGAGGTAGTCGGTCAGCTCCTGCTTGCCGTTGCGCCAGGTGAAGTACGTGTACGACTGCTGGAAGCCGATCATGCCGAGGGTGTTCATCATCGCGGGCCGGGTGAAGGCCTCGGCGAGGAAGATGACGTCGGGGTCGGTGCGGTTGATGTCCCCGATCACCTTCTCCCAGAAGACCACGGGCTTGGTGTGCGGATTGTCGACCCGGAAGATCCGCACGCCGTGGGACATCCAGAACCGCAGCAGCCGCTCGGTCTCGCGGACGAGGCCGGGGAAGTCGGCGTCGAAGGCGATGGGGTAGATGTCCTGGTACTTCTTGGGCGGGTTCTCGGCGTACGCGATCGTCCCGTCCGCGCGCCGGTGGAACCACTCGGGGTGCTCGGTGACCCAGGGGTGGTCGGGGGAGCACTGGAGCGCGAAGTCGAGCGCCACCTCCATGCGCAGCTCGCGCGCCCGGGCCACGAAGTGGTCGAAGTCCTCCAGGGTGCCGAGGTCGGGGTGGATCGCGTCGTGGCCGCCGTCCGGTGAGCCGATCGCCCAGGGGGAGCCGACGTCGAAGGGGCCGGCGGAGAGGGTGTTGTTGGGGCCCTTGCGGTAGGCGGTGCCGATGGGGTGGATGGGCGGCAGATAGACGACGTCGAACCCGGCGGCGGCGACGGCGGGCAGCCGCTCGGCGGCGGTGCGCAGCGTTCCGCTGACCGGCCGCCGGCCCTCCTCCACCTTGGCGCCCTCGGAGCGCGGGAACAGCTCGTACCAGGAGCCGAACAGCGCGCGCTCCCGCTCGACCTGGAGCGGCATCGGGCGCGACGCGGTGACCAGTTCGCGCAGCGGATGGCGGTCGAGGGCGGCGGTGACGTCGGGGGCGAGGGTGGCGGCGAGCCGGTCGGCGACCGGGCGGCGCTCGTCGCGCAGCGCGTCGACGGCGCCCAGCACCGCCTCCCGGCCGTCGTTCTTGGGCACTCCGGCCGCGGCTCTCTCGTGCAGCCGGGCACCTTCCTCCAGCACCAGGTCGGTGTCGATCCCGGCCGGGATCTTGATGCGGGCGTGATGGCGCCAGGTGGCGACGGGGTCGCTCCACGCTTCGACCGTGTACGACCAGCGGCCGGGCGAGGTGGGGGTGACCTCGGCGCCCCAGCGGTCGGTGCCGGGGGCGAGTTCGCGCAAGGGTGTCCAGGGCCCCGACCGTCCGGCCGGGTCGCGGAGGACGACATTGGCGCTGACCGCGTCGTGGCCCTCCCGGAAGACGGTGGCGCTGACCTCGAAGGTCTCACCCACGACTGCCTTGGCGGGGCGGCGGCCGCAGTCGATCAGCGGACGGATATCCAGAAGGGGAATACGACCGATCATAGGATCACCTGACGGCGTTGCGGGCTGATGAGCAGAGGGCGCTTGATGGTCGGCGGCGGCTTCTGTCCTTTGTATAGGCTTTACCGCCGGACGATGGGTTGCGGGCATGACAGCTCCTGTCCGCGTTCACTCTGGTGGGCGGATGAGGTCGGCCATGGGGGCGCGTTCGGGAAGCCTTCCCATCGGACACCCGGAGACAATCCGGGTTCCCGTTAACTACCGGTTCGTAACGCGGGGTGCATGGTTCGGCCCCGCGCGTATCCGTGCGGGGCCGATGATATGACCGCAATCTATGGTTGTCAGATGGTCTGTCAGTCTCCGATGCGCAGCAGGCGGTTCGGCGAACCGCGCCCGGCGTTCCGTACCGCGCCCTTGGACGACTCGGCCAGCAGCGCCGCGCTCACCCGGGCCGGGCTCGCCGCGGGGTGGGCGGCGAGGTAGAGCGCCGCCGCGCCCGCGACGTGGGGCGCCGCCATCGACGTCCCCGACAGCGTCGCGGCCGCCGTATCGCTCGCGTTGGAGGCCGAGACGATCCGGTCGCCGGGCGCGAACAGGTCAACTGCCGGGCCCCAGTTGGAGAACGGCGAGCGGCGGTCGGCCCGGTCCGTCGCGCCCACCGTGATCGCCTGCTCCACCCGGCCCGGCGAGAAGGAGCCCGCCGGCCGGTCCGCGTTGCCCGCAGCGACGGTGAAGGTGAGACCGGCGCGTATCCCGGCGCGTACGCCCGCGTCCCACTCCGGGACCGGCCCCGCGACCGCCGCCCCCAGGCTCAGGTTGACCACCGCCGGCTTCCGGGCGTGCTTCAGCACCCAGTCCAGACCGGCCAGCACCTCGGCGCTGGTGCCCTCGCCCCGGTCGTCCAGCACCCGTACGGCGACGATGTCCGCCCGCTTCGCCACCCCGTACTGCGTGCCCGCGGCGGTCGCGGCCACATGGGTGCCGTGGCCGTCGCCGTCCTGCGCGACCGGGTCGTCGTCCACGAAGTCCCAGCCGGAGCGGGCCCGGCCGCCGAAGTCCCGGTGGCTGGTGCGCACCCCGGAGTCGATGACGTAGATCGTCGTCCCGCGCCCGCCGCCGGCCGGTGCCGTGTACGACCCGTCCAGCGCCCCGGTGGGCTGGTCGACCCGGTCCAGACCCCACGACGGCGGATACGCCTGGGTGGCGCTGGGGGCGGCGGTATCGGCGGCGGCGCGCAGCGACACCTCGGCGTCGCGGGTGACCGAGGCGACGGCCGGGTCCGCCGCGAGCCGCCTCGCCTGCGCCTCGTCCGCCCGCACGGCGAAGCCGTTCAGCGCGCTGCTGTACGTACGGCGCACCCTCGCCCCGTACTTCTCCACGATGCCCTTGCCCCGCGCGGACGACGCCGACGGCGCCCCCGCTCCCCGTTGCAGCGTCACGATGTAGGTGTGGCGCGCCCCCGCGCCCGCGGCCTGGGCGGGCAGCGCCCCGCCCGCGCCCAGCACCACCGCGGCGGCGGCCAGCGCCCCGGCCGTCCGGCGGCGGCCTCTGCTCCTCCTGGTGCTCCTCCTGTGCGCCATGGACGATCCCTCCCCGGCCCTCCCCGATGCGGCAGGCGCCAGGGTCTCGTGGGGAGGGGACCCCGGCAAGTGCGCATCAGGGGGCGGAACCGGCGCGCCGCGCCCGCCCCCGGGGAGGGGGCGGGCGCGGCGCGCGGTGAACCGTTCGACGCCCGCGGACGCGCCTACTTGTAGGTGATGTCGGACTCCTTGTAGAGGCAGGTCTTGGCGTCCGGGCCGGAGCCGGTCTCCTCGGGCTCCTCACCGGTGTCGTTGCCCTTGAAGCGGACGCAGGGGCCGATCTTCTTCTTCGCGTCGCCGATGATCGTGATGTTGCTGAGCTTCGCGGTGTCCCCGAAGTTCTCGTTGACGCCGACCAGCGACTTGCCCGGAGCGGTCACCTCCACGCCGTCCACCACGACCGCGCGCTTCTGCTGCTTGGAGCAGTTGCCGCACGAGCGGTAGAGCTTGCCGAAGTCCTGCACGGCGAAGTCGCGGATGGTGAGCGTGCCGCCGCCGTTGTGCTGGAAGACCTTGTCGTCGGCCTTGCGTGCGCCGCCGCCCTTGACGGTGTACGTGGCGTCGGCGCCGCCCAGGAAGGTGGCGGCGTCCTCGCCGACGTCCTCCCACCAGACGTTCTGCAGGGTGCAACTGCCCTCGCAGTGGATGCCGTCGGCGGCGGGGGAGCCGATGACGACGTTCTTCAGCGTGGCGCCGTCGGCCAGCTCGAACATCGCGGGCTGGCCCTCGTCCTGGCCGCCGTCGCCGAGTTCGCCCTCGCCGACGTAGCGCAGCATCTTGCCGTCGACGACCCCGGAGATCTTCTGCGTCTCGCTGACCGGCTTGTCGTCACCGGGGGTGGGCCACTCTGCGGACGCCGAGGCGGAGGAGAGCATCGTCCCGGCCGTGATCGCGCCGATGGTGAGGGCGGCGGCGCCGAGGCCGCCGATCAGGGCGCGCTTGCGGGTGGGACGCGGTCTGTGGTGCTGCCGTGCCATGTGTATCCATTCCGTGGGGGAGTGGGGGGAGTGGGGGGAGTGGGGGGATGATGTACGCCCTGAAGTCGCCGCCGGTCCGGAAGACGTTGCCGCCCGGCCCGCGAAAAAATCACGGACCGGGCGGCGGACCTCATCTACGTGCGATGCCTACGTGCGGGCGCCTACTTGTAGGTGATGTCGGAGGCGCTGTACTTGCAGTACGTGCCGTCCGCGTCCTTGCCGTTCTCGGTCGGCTCCTTGCCCGTGTTGTTCCCGATGTACTTCTGGCACGGGACGATCTTCTTGCTGCTGTCCCCGATGATCGTGATCTTGCGCAGGGTCAGCGAGTCGCCGTAGTTGGTGTTGATCCCGCCGATGGCCTTGCCGGGGGCGGTGACCTCGGTGTTGCTCACATTGATCGTGCGCTTGTACTGCGACGAGCAGTTGCCGCACGAGCGGACCAGCTTGCCGAAGTCCTGCACGGCGAAGTTGGAGATGTTGAGCGTGCCGCCGCCGTTGAACTGGAAGACCTTGTCCGAGGCCTTGCGGGCGCCGCCCCCGATGACGTTGTACGTCTTGCCGGTGCCGCGGAAGGTGGCGGCGTCCTCGCCGACGTCCTCCCACCAGACGTTCTGCAGCGTGCAGCTGCCCTTGCAGTGGACGCCGTCGGCGGCCGGGGAGCCGATGATGACGTTCTTGAGGGTCGCGCCGTCGGCCAGCTCGAACAGCGGGTCCTGGTCCTCGTTCTGACCGCCGGTGCCGAGGTCGCCGGAGCCGTAGTAGCGCTTCATGCCGCCGTCGGTGGTCCCGCTGACGGGGATCGTCTTGGTGACCGCCTGCGGGGTGCCGCTGGGCGAGGGCCAGGTGGCGGCCGACGCGGCCGGCAGGGAGAGACCCGTGGTGATCGCGCCCGCGGTGAGGGCGATGGCGCCGAGTGCGCCGCCGATCGCCCGCCGTCTCATGCGTGGTTCAGCCATGTCACAGCTCCTTGTGCGGAAGGGATGTACCGGGGAAAGGGGGTCAGGGGGTGGTGATCGACGGCCGCGGAGGGGTGGCCATCTTGTCGCCGAGGAAGAAGCTGGGGTGCGGCGGCTGGTTGTAGGCGGTGTTCTGCCAGGCCAGCGCCTCCCGGTACTGCCGGTCGTGCAGCAGCGTGGTGATCCGCCGGTCGGTCTCGTACGGCGTGGAGTAGATCCGCAGCGCCTTGTTGTCGCTGGTCGGCCAGATCACCTCCTCACGCCAGTCGCCGAGGATGTCGCCGGACAGCGACGGATTGGCCTTGGTGCCGTTGTTGGAGTGCACCCCGGAGCCGGTGAGCTGCCGGGTCTCGCCCGACGTGCCGTACTTGTCGATGTGCGTACCGTCCAGCAGCTCGCGCACCGGGTCGCCGTCCCACCAGGACAGGAAGTTCATGGACGACGGCTTGCGGCCCTTGGCGGCACCGGAGGCCGAGCGGATCTGGTCGTCCTTCGCGGACCACATCTCGGCGCCGTCGTTGCCCGCCCAGATGTCACCGGCCACCCCGCGCCCGTTGTCGCCACTGGCCGGGGTCGTCCAGAGCACCTGGCCGGTCCTGGCGTCGGCCAGGTACGAGGACGGCTTGGAGGAGTCCTCGTCCACCTTGAAGTACTCCAGGCCCGGCCGGGACGGGTCGAGGTCGCCGAGGTGGGCCGCGTCGCCGTGGCCGTTCTTCGTCGTCCACAGCCCGGAGCCGTTGTCGTCCACGGCCATCGAGCCGTAGACGATCTCGTCCTTGCCGTCGCCGTCCACATCGCCGATCGCCAGCGCGTGGTTGCCCTGCCCGTCGTAGCCCTTGCCGCTGTTGGTGGAGCTGTTCGTGTCGAACGTCCACTTGCGGGTCAGCTGGCCGCCCTTGAAGTCCCAGGCGGCGATGACGGTGCGGGTGTAGTAGCCGCGCGCCGCGATCAGGGAGGGCGTGGAACCGTTCAGATACGCCGTCCCGGCCAGGAAGCGGTCCACCCGGTTGCCGTACGAGTCGCCCCACGAGGAGACCGTGCCGCGCGCCGGGACGTAGTCCATGGTGGACATCGCGGCGCCGGTGCTCCCGTTGAACATCGTCAGGAACTCGGGGCCGCTCAGCACGTAGCCGCTGGAGTTGCGGTAGTCGGCGGACGCGCTGCCGATCGTCCTGCCCGTGCCGTCGACCGTGCCGTCCGCGGTCTTCATCGCGACCTCGGCCCGGCCGTCGCCGTCGTAGTCGTACACCTGGAACTGGGTGTAGTGCGCGCCGGAGCGGATGTTGCGGCCCAGGTCGATGCGCCACAGCCGCTTGCCCTGGAGGGTGTAGCCGTCCACGATCGTGTTGCCCGTGACGCCGGACTGCGAGTTGTCCTTCGCGTTCGTCGGCTGCCACTTGAGGACGAGATCGAGGTCGCCGTCGCCGTCCAGGTCGCCCACGGAGGCGTCGTTGGCCTCGTACGTGTAGTCGGACCCGGCGGCCGGGGGCGAGATCGGGACATCGAGGTAGCCCGAGCGGAACGGGAGGGCGGCGGGGGAGGCGGCCTGCTCCGCGCCGTTCACCACGGCGCGCACCGTGTACGTCTCCGTGGCCGCCGCGCCCTTGTCCAGGTAGTTGGTCGAACCCGTGATCGGGGACGCGTTGACCTTCGTGGATCCGCGGTAGACGTTGAAGGCGACGTTGGACGGGTCGGTCGCCAGCCAGCGCCAGCTGACCAGGTTGTCGCTGCCCGAGCGGACGCTGACCAGGCCCCGGTCCAGCTTCTCCAGCTGGGCGGCCGCGGCCTTCGCCCCGGCCTGCTTACCGGTCTCGTTCGCCGTCTCGGCGGCTCCCGAGACGCCCGCCAGACCGGTGACGGTCAGCGCGCCCGCCGCGAGCGCCGCGGCCAGCGTCCGCGGGCGGCCGAGCGGCACGCGCGCGGCGTGTCCGGTCGGATGACCTGGTGGGGGCTGCGATCTGTCCCGGGTACGCACGGGGCCTCCAAGGCATGGGGGGAAGTGAACGCCCCCTAGTCGTCGCCCTGGCCGGAAAGGTTGCCGCCTCCCGACCGAACTTCAAGGGGCGAGGGGGTGTCTTGTCGGCCAGGCGGGAGCCCGGCATGACCGGCAAGACACTCCCTAAGGCGAAACAGCCGAAACGGGGGCGCGTCGGCCGCTACCGTCGAAGGTGTGAAGGCCATCCGTCGCTTCAGCGTGCGTCCCGTGCTCCCGGAACCCCTACGACCGCTTCACCGGCTGGCGCGCAATCTGCGCTGGTCGTGGCACCCCGAGACCCGCGAGCTGTTCGAGGCCATGGACCCCGAGGGCTGGCGGGCGGCCGGCGGCGACCCGGTGCGGCTGCTGAGCGCCGTACCCGTCGCCCGGCTGGCGGAACTCGCCGCGGACCGCGGCTTCCTGCGGCGGCTCGGGGCGGCCGCCGAGGACCTGGACGACTATATGAACGCCCCCCGCTGGTACCAGGGCCGCACAGCGGCCGCCCCGGACCGGCCGGACGCCCCGCCCCCGGCGGGCTGGCCGGCCGGCGCGGCTCCGGCGGCCGGCGCGGCCGGGGGCCGGGAGCCGGGGGAAGCCGACGCGTCCCCCCGGCTGCCCGCCGCCATCGCCTACTTCTCGCCGGAGTTCGGCATCACCGCCGCCCTGCCCCAGTACTCCGGCGGGCTCGGCATCCTCGCCGGTGACCACCTCAAGGCCGCCAGCGACCTCGGCGTCCCCCTCATCGGCGTCGGGCTGCTCTACCGGCACGGCTACTTCCGGCAGTCCCTCTCCCGCGAGGGCTGGCAGCAGGAGCAGTACCCCGTCCTCGACCCCAACGAGCTGCCGCTCACCCTGCTGCACGAGCCCGGCGCGGGCGTCGGCCGCCCGGCACGGGTCACGCTCGCCCTCCCCGGCGGCCGCCCGCTGCACGCCCAGATCTGGCAGGCCCAGGTCGGCCGGGTGCCGCTGCTGCTGCTCGACTCGGACGTGGAGGGCAACGGACCCGGCGAGCGCGACGTCACCGACCGGCTCTACGGCGGCGGCAGCGAGCACCGGCTGCTGCAGGAGATGCTGCTCGGCATCGGCGGGGTGCGCGCGGTGCGCGCGTACTGCCGTATCACCGGGCACGCCGGGCCCGAGGTCTTCCACACCAACGAGGGCCACGCCGGATTCCTCGGCCTGGAGCGCATCCGCGAACTCGTGGACACCACGGGCGCGGACTTCGAGTCCGCCCACGAGACCGTCCGCGCCGGCACCGTCTTCACCACCCACACCCCCGTCCCCGCCGGGATCGACCGGTTCGACCGCGACCTCGTCGCCCGCCACTTCGGGGACGATGGCGAACTGCCCGGCATCGGCGTCGAGCGCGTCCTCGCCCTCGGCCGGGAGACCTACCCCGGCGGCGAGCCCGGCCTGTTCAACATGGCCGTCATGGGACTGCGGCTGGCCCAGCGCGCCAACGGGGTCTCCACCCTCCACGGTGAGGTCAGCCGCGAGATGTTCGCCGGTCTGTGGCCCGGCTTCGACGCCGAGGAGGTGCCCATCACCTCCGTCACCAACGGCGTCCACGCGCCCACCTGGCGCGCCCCCGAGGTCACCCGCCTCGGCGCCCGCCAGTTCGGCCACCTCCCCGCCGCCGAACTGTGGGAGCTGCGCCGCACCCTGCGCAAGCAGCTCGTCGCCGAGGTGCGGCAGCGGCTGTACGCCTCCTGGCGGCAGCGCGGCGCGGGCACCGCCGAACTGGGCTGGATCGACTCCGTCCTCGACCCCGACGTCCTCACCATCGGCTTCGCCCGCCGCGTCCCCTCGTACAAGCGGCTCACCCTCATGCTGCGCGACCGCGACCGGCTCACCGAGCTGCTGCTGCACCCCGAGCGGCCCGTCCAGATCGTCGTCGCGGGCAAGGCCCACCCGGCCGACGACGGCGGCAAGCGCCTCGTCCAGGAACTCGTCCGCTTCGCCGACGACCCCCGGGTGCGGCACCGCTTGGTCTTCCTGCCCGACTACGGCATGGGCATGGCCCAGAAGCTCTACCCCGGCTGCGACGTCTGGCTCAACAACCCGCTGCGCCCGCTGGAGGCGTGCGGCACCAGCGGCATGAAGGCCGCCCTCAACGGCTGCCTCAACCTCTCGGTCCTCGACGGCTGGTGGGACGAGTGGTACGAACCCGACTTCGGCTGGGCCATCCCCACCGCCGACGGCTCCGCCGTCGACGACGACCGCCGCGACGACCTGGAGGCGGCCGCCCTCTACGAGCTGCTGGAGAACCGGGTCGCACCGCAGTTCTACGACCGCGGCCCCGACGGCCTCCCCGGCCACTGGATCGACATGGTGCGCCAGACCCTCACCACCCTCGCCCCCAAGGTGCACGCGGGGCGCATGGTGCGTGAGTACGTCGAGCGGCTCTACGCCCCGGCCGCCCGCGCCCACCGCGCGCTCGACCCCGCCACGGCCCGTGACCTGTCCGCCTGGAAGACCCGGGTCCGCGCGGCCTGGCCCGAGGTGGCCGTCGACCACGTCGAAACCCGGCTCACCCCGCCCGCCCCCGGCGGCGCCGCCGAGCTGGGCTCCGCCCTCTCCCTCCGCGTCCAGGTCCGCCTCGGCGGCCTGGACCCCGCCGACGTCGAGGTCCAGGCCGTGGCGGGCCGGGTGGACGAGGCCGACCGCCTGACCGACACCACCGCCATCCCCCTCAAGCCCACCTCCGGCCCCGACGACGAGGGCCGCCACCTCTACGAAGGCCCCCTCGCGCTGGACCGCACGGGCCCCTTCGGCTACACCGTCCGCGTCCTCCCCATCCACCCGCTCCTGGCCACCCCCGCCGAACTCGGCCTCACCGCCCTCCCGTCGGAATCCACCTCCGAGGCCGCGGGAGTACTGATGCGCTGAGCCCGCACTCGTCCTGGCCGTCTCTGGGCTCGGCGCATCGGTGAATGACGTCCTTGACCGCCGAAGCGCACAGGCGCTTCGGCGGCCGGTCGCGAGGGTCAGTACGCCTCGGTGCACACTATGTTGCCGTTACGGCGTTCGAGGCATGCCCAGGCCTTGATGCCCTTGTCGTTGACCATGGCGGTGTAAGTGGAGGAACGGCCCGAGGCCACCGTCGCGGCGTAGCACGACGGGTGGCGGCAGGAGCCGGCCTTGTTCCGTGCCTCGATTCGGTCACCGCCGCGTGCGTGAGTGACGCGCACCCAGGCCGCACGGCATGCGGAGCTGTACCGCAGTTCGACCAGGGGACCGATTTCGGCGGTGCGACGGACCGTGCGGGCTGTGCGCTCGCAGCGAGTGGTCACGGGGCTCTTGCCCGCACAACTCCTTCCCGAACAGGCGGAAGCCCCGATGGAGGGCGACGCGACAGCGGGGGCTGTGGCCGCCGAAGAGACCAGCAGCAGGGACGCGATGGCGGTGGCCGCGAGGTGGGCGCTTGTGCTCATGGTGATCTCGGCCCTCCCACTTACAGGTACGTGATGTCCCAGTGGCTGCTCTCGCGGGCGTAGATGTTGCCCGCGGAGGACTTGTACATGGGAGCGCCGTCGCCACGCCGCCCGACATAGCGGAAGTTGCGCTTGATGTAGTTGGTGACACAGCTGGTCGGCGCGATGTCGACCTTGTAGCCGTTCCAGTGGCTGTAGCGCCCGGAGGCGTGACCGGTCTCGGTGCCACCGGTGATGGTGATCGCACAGTGGCTCGACTGCTTGAAGGTGGTGATGCCCTTGACCGTACCCGAGTTGATCTGAGTGAAGGAGGTGCAGTGCCGGTTGTTGCGGTTGGAACAGTGGCCGCTGGAGGTCCAGCTGATTCCGGCCGCCCGCAGACGGCTGGCCGCCTGGGCGTGCGTCAGCTTGGTGCCGCTGGCGTCGGCCGGGCTGGCGAGCGTCAGGGGGGTCAGCACCGCGAGAGTGGTCAGGGTGAGAGCGGCGAACCCGGTGCGGTTCCGCAGACGTTCGGATGTCATGGGATTCCTTTGCGTACCTCTTGATGACCGTCGCCGGAACGACACGTGCCGGCGGATGACGGATCAAACCTGCTCGATGTTTGAGGAACGCCGCTAGCTTCTCCATTCGGTTGGGGATATCTCGGGACGGCTCGGGACGGCTCGGGACGTCATGGGATGTCATGGGACACCTCGAGCGCATGGTGCCGCGGAAATGATGCGGTGTGGCGCGGCGTCGCTTCACTCTGGGGGATCGGTGCCTTCGAAGCACTCCCTGTCGGGTCGATGAGCGGACGGGTAATAGCAGGCATGAAGGCGTGCGGGATGAGCTGCGGCGATCATGGCCGTGGTGACCGGGCCCTGGTCCGACGGAAGGGTGGGCACCACGGCGGCCTGGCGGTCTCCTCCCGGTCCGGTGATCTCGATACGGAAACCTTCGTGCGTGGGCCGTACGCGGATCCACCCCGCCTGGCAGCTCGGGCTGAGGCGGATCTCGATCTGGGCGCCGTCAGCGGCCCTGTGCGATGCCACGGTGAGGGGATCCTCACAAGCCGTGGTGCGGGGGTTACGGCCCTCACAGAACGTCAGTCGGCAGACGGGCGGACGGGCGGGCGCTGCCGGGGCGGCGCTGTGCGACATGTGGTAGATGACGGCAGGGGTGAGCATCGCCGCGCACGCGAGCAGAACGACGGCCGCGGCGGTCCGGGGACGTCTGGTCATGATGAGAGAGGTGGCAAGTAACGCTCTGCGCAGCGGTCCGGGGCGCGGCCCCGGGGCCGGGGTGCCTGTCCCGGCGGCAGGGGAGTGGTCAACGGCGGGCGACGGGCGGACGCGGTCGGCCGTCATGCAGTGTTCGCGGCCGCTCCAGGCCGCATCCGCCAGTGCCCACCGCGCCATGATTCCGGACTCGGCCTCGCCCACTACCCGGCACAAGGCCTCGACGGCGTGGCGTGGCGGAAACTGCTTTCCGTTGAGATACCGCTCCCAGGAGGATTTACTGATGGCTGTCGTTTCCGCCAGCCCGGCCAGGTTCAGGCCGCTGCGGAGTTTCAGCTCCCGCAGGTCGGTGACCAGGTTCACGTATGCGGTGGGCAGGGCTGGGGGCAGTTCGCGCCAGTGGGACGTGCTCCGTGAGTTCTCCACGGTTGGCCTCCTCCGCTCTGTGGCCGGGTGTTTCACTCCACGTGGCGCAGGAGTGTCCACGTCTGCTCTCCCACGATGCCGTCGGCAGGCACATGGCCCTGCCGCTGCAGTCGCCTGACTTGCGCCTCTGTCTGCTGTCCGAAGTATCCGTCGATGTCTCCCGGGGACAGCTTGTGGCGCCGCAGGAGACACTGCACCTCGGCGGTGTCGGGGCCGGTGCTGTTGAGCATGACCAGGCGGGATGTGGTGGTGCTGTTCCCGGCGAACAACTCATCGCCGCGCCGACTGTACGTGCAGGTGTATGTCCCGACATCGACGGTGGACCCTCGATTGCTCCCGTCATTCGGCTGCCGGGCATCCATGACCAGCAGCATGGATACGGCCGCAGACAGCAGGAGCCCACCCGCCGCCAGGGACAACGCCACGGCCCGTATCCGCGGCGCCTCGGATTCCGCCACACCTCGCGCCGTATCGCTTCCGGGCGTGGAATCAGCGTCGGAGGCGGTGTACCAGGTCTTTGCGGCGGCGTCCCGCAACTCCATTAGCCGTGCGACGTCTTCGCCGGAGAGCCTGGCCAAGGCTTCGACGGCCGTCGAAGGAGGCAGGACCTTGCCGTTGAGATACCGCTCCCACGACGAATCGCTGAACTGGGTCTTTGCCTGGAGCGACACCAAGCTCAGCCCGCTGCGGTCCTTCAACAGCCTTAGCCGACTCACGAAACGACGCCCATTGGCATCAAGCGACGGGCTCAGCGCCTTCCATCTCACTACGTTCCCCCTTCGTAGCGCCGGGCCTTGGGCCCGATTCTGACCCGTAGAGCCCGGATCCCCGTCGATTCTCCTCTCACTCGGCCGCCCGGAGGGGGATTTCGAAGCAGGTGGTCCCGCTCTCCCTGTGGATGCAGGGGGCAGAAGTGGGTGGCGGGGACCTTGGGATCCAAGGGGCTGTCGTGAGGATGGAGAAACGAACCGCATCGACCCAGCCTCGACGTCTGGAGCCTCACCATGGCAGGGGAGCTCCTGTCCAAGATTTCGGCCGTCATTGAGGCGTGGCGCCGGGTTCGTGCGACATGGCGCGGCGGCGACCGTGGCTAGGCGGCCAGGTCGGGGCCGAGCGAGGCGGCGGTGGCCGGGGCGAGCCATACGAGCTGGGCGGTGACTCCGTCCCGCGAGAACCACGCCTCCACCCGCTCGGGCGAGGCCAGCACCAACCGCTGCCCCGGACCCACCACTTCGGTACGCCCCTCCTCGTAGGCCATGCCCCATGCCGCGATCCCCACATCGGCCTCTCCGCTGTCCTCGTACGGATGGATCCGGGCCACGGCGAAGAGACGGGGCGCGGTGGCGAGGACGAGGGCGCGGAGTTCCTTGCCGAGGTCGAAGGGCTCGGAGGCGGGTCGGTCGGGGGATACGGTGGCCATGCGTGTCTCCCTGCTGGGAGGTGGAGTTGGGAGGAGTGGAGGCCAGTCGGGCGGCAGTTGAACACCGCTGCCCGATGAAGTGGCCTGGGTCACAGAGTGCGACCGCACGCCAGGTTCGCCTGGGTGCCGAACCGCGCAAGCTCCGTGAACGTGCCGTTCAAGCCGGTGGCGCAGGACGCGGGGAAGGCGTATCAGGGCGACTGCCGCGATGCCCACGTCACCGTGGAGGCGCAGGGCAGTGGGCGCGGTACGAAGACGCTGATCGACGCCGGGGAGGGGGCGAAGGGCGGGTTCCCGTCGTATCTGGCCTTCTCCGACGGCCCGGACGGCGACGGGAACCGCAAGCTCAAACAGAGCATCTGGTGGCGCTGTCCGTCTTCAGCGTGGTGGTGAACAAGGACGTCCGGGTATCGGATCTCTCGCTCGACGATCTCCGCAGGCTCTATTCGGGCCGGATCGCCAACTGGAACCAGCTGCCCGGCGGGCCCGATCTGCCGGTGCGGCTGGTGAGCCGGGACGCGAAATCCGGGACCCGCGGGGTGCTCGAGAGCCGAGTGCTGGAGCGTAACGAGATCTCGCGGACCTCCGACAACTGCCGGGCCCCGAAATTCACCGGGGACACGGTCGTCCGCTGTGAACTCGACAGCACCGGCGAGGTGTTGAAGACGGTGGCGAACACACCCGGCGCGATCGGCTACGCCGAATTGCATTCCGCCGAGGAGAGCGCGCGGCAGGGGGATCTCCATCTGGTGGCCCTCGCTCACCGCAAGCCTTCCATTCGCGCGGTGCGCGAGCGGAGCTACCCCTTCTGGGAGCCGGAGTACGCGTACACCTACACCGCGCCGCCCGCGAACCCGCCGGTAGGCACGCAGCTGTGTGCGCAGGTCGTCGAGGACCGGCTGCGCGACGGCGGGTGGAGCCTCGTCAGTGCCGATAGCGCCGATGGTGCGCCGGTCGGATTCGTCACCACGACACCACCTAACCCGTACGAGCACATCCCACACGGCCGGAAAGCCAGGTCGGGCGGGCCCTGGGACCCGCCCGGCCGGGCGTCACCTCAAGGGCGTCACTTGACGTTGACGCCGCCCCAGGCGTTGTTGACCGCCTTGTACTCGGTGCTGTTGGCGCCGTACAGCTTCTTCGCGGCGCTGAGCGTCGCGGTGCGGGCCTTGGCGTAGTTGGTGGTCGAGGTCATGTACGTGGTCAGGGCCTTGTACCAGATCTTCTCGGCCTTGGCGCGGCCGATGCCCTTGACGACCCGGCCGTCCTTGGTCGGGCTGTCGTACGTGACACCGCCGATGACCTTGCGGCCACTGCCCTCGGCCAGCAGGTAGAAGAAGTGGTTGGCGATGCCGGAGGTGAAGTGCGGGTCGTCCTCGCCGACGCCGCTCTTCCAGTAGTCGTAGGACAGCCCGTCCTTGCTGGGCTTGTCCATGTAGCGCAGCGGGGTGCCGTCGCCGTTGATGTCGATCTTCTCGCCGATGAGGTAGTCGCCGGGGTCCTTGGCGTTCTTGGAGTAGAACTCGACGGCGGTGCCGAAGATGTCCGAGGTGGCCTCGTTGAGGCCGCCGGACTCGCCGGAGTACTCCAGGTTGGCGGTGGCCGAGGTGAGGCCGTGGCTCATCTCGTGGCCCGCGACGTCGAGCGAGGTGAGCGGCTTCTTGTTGCCCTCGCCGTCGCCGTAGGTCATGCAGAAGCAGGCGTCGTCCCAGAAGGCGTTCTGGTACGCGTCACCGTAGTGGACGCGGGAGTACGCGGCCTTGCCGTTGCCCTTGATGCCGTTGCGGCCGAGGACCTTCTTGTAGTAGTCCCAGGTCATGGCGGCGCCGTACTGCACGTCCACCGCGGCGGTCTGCGCGATGGTGGGCTTGCCGTTGCCCCAGACGTTGTCGGGGTCGTAGAACGCCGACCCCTTCTTGTTCTCGTCCCACGAGTGCTTGGAGTTGTACGTCAGGTGGCCGCCGCGCGCCGTGTCCTTCATCAGCCACTGGCTGCCGCTCTTGACCGAGCCGACGGCGACCTTGCCGTTGTGCTGGCCGGTGCCGGTGCCGGTCTCGATGGCCTGGTACTCGTACAGCTTCTTGCCGCTGTCGGCGTCGGTGATGACGTGCAGCCGGTTCGGCGTGCCGTCCTTCTGGAGGCCGCCGATGACGGTCTCGTACGCCAGGACGGGCTTGCCGGTGGCAGCCCAGATCACCTTGCGCGGGGCGCGCTCGGTGGTGGCGCCGGTGACGTCGGCGGCCTTCGCGGCGGCCAGGGCGGTGCGCTGGGCACCGGAGGCGGCGAAGGAGGCGCGGGTGTCGGCGACCTTGATGCGCGCGTCGGTGGCCTTGGTGACGCCCTCCTCCGCGCCGCTCGGCGTCTGGTGGACGATCAGGTCGCCGCCGAGGACCGGGAGTCCGTCGTAGGTGCGCTCGTAGCGGGTGTGGACGGAGCCGTCGGCGTCCTTGACGACGTCACGGACGATCAGCTTCTCCTTGCCGCCCAGCCCGAGGGACGCGGCGGTGCCGGACGGGGGAGTGGCCGCGCCCGCGGGAGCCGCGGTGGCACCGGCGGCGAGCAGGGAGGCGGCCAGGGTGGCCGCTCCGGCGGCGAGGGCGGTACGCGAGCGTCTGTGACGGGATATACCGGATATGGCAGACGTCGAGCGTGAATCCACGCGTATCTCCTGTTGTCATGGGAGGTTGACCGACGTGTCGGTCAACCGGGCAAAGATGTGTCTTTGCTGTGAAGAAAACATACCGGTGCCCGGGGACAATCCCCGGGCACCGGCCGCATGTCGTGCGTTACGCATCGGTAACGCCGTTGCGTCTACTTCACGTTGACCCCGGCCCAGGCGGCGTCGACGCCCTTGGCTTCGGGGCTGTCCTTCCCATAGAGGTCGTTCGCGGCCTTCTGGGTTGCCTCACGCGCCGCGTGATAGTCCGTCGTGGAGGTCATGTACGTGGTCAGGGCCTTGAACCAGATCTTCTCGGCCGCCTCCCGCCCGATGCCCTCGACCTTCTTGCCGTCCGAGGTCGGGCTGTCGTACTTGACGCCGCCGATCTCCTTGGCGCCGCTGCCCTCGGAGAGCAGGTAGAAGAAGTGGTTGGCGACACCGGAGGAGTAGTGGACGTCGAGGTCGCCGACCTTCTCGGACCAGGCGTCCGCGGACTCGCCGTCCTTGCTGGGCTTGTCCATGTAGCGCAGCGGGGTGCCGTCGCCGTTGATGTCGATCTTCTCGCCGATGAGGTAGTCGCCGGGGTCCTCGGTGTTCTTGGCGCTGAACTCGACGGCGGAGCCGAAGATGTCCGAGGTGGCCTCGTTCAGGCCGCCGGACTCGCCGGTGTACTCCAGGCCCGCGGTCTTGGAGGTGACGCCGTGGGTCATCTCGTGCGCCGCGACGTCGATGGCGGTCAGCGGGGCCTTGTTGCCCTCGCCGTCGCCGTACGTCATGCAGAAGCAGGAGTCTTCCCAGAACGCGTTGACGTAGTTGTCGCCGTAGTGGACGCGGGACGTGGCGGCCTTGCCGTCGCCGCCGATGCCGTCGCGGCCGTGCACCTTCTTGTAGTAGTCCCAGGTGGTGGCGGCGCCGTAGTGGGCGTCCACGGCGGCGGTCTGCGGGTCGTCGCCCTTGCCGTTGCCCCAGGCGTCGTCCTCGTCGGTGAACGCCTTGCCCTCGCCGTCCTCCTTGTTCTCCAGGTTGAGGGTCTTGTGGCCGCCGCGGCCGACGTCGGTCAGGGTGTAGCCGCCGCCCTCCTTGGAGGTACCCAGCTCGACCTTGCCGCTGTACTCGCTCTGGCCGCTGCCGGTTTCGACGCCCTGGCGCTCGTAGAGCTTCTTGCCGGTGGCCGCGTCGGTGATGACGTGCAGCTCGTTCGGGGTGCCGTCCTTCTGGACGCCGCCGACGACGGTTTCGTACGCCAGGACCGGCTTGCCGGTGGCGGCCCAGATCACCTTGTGCGGGGTCCGCGCCTTCGCCTGTGTGCTGCTGTGCGCTTGGGCGGCCTTCACGGCGGTCCGCGCGGCGGTGCCCGGGGCGGTCTCGGCCCGGGTGGTGGCGACCTCGACGGTGGCCTTCGTGGCCTTGCTGACGCTGTTCACCTTGCCGCTTCTGGCCTGGTGGACCACCAGGTCGCCGCCGAGGACGGGGAGTCCTTCGTAGGTGCGGTCGTAGCGGGTGTGGGTGGTGCCGTCGGCGTCCTTGATGACGTCCTTGACGACCAGCTTCTCCTTCGCGCCGAGGCCGAGGGTCTTCGCCGTGTCGGCCTTGGTGGCGTTCGCGTCGCGCAGCAGTTCGGCGCGGGCGGACGCGGTGAGCTTGACGGGCTGGGCGCCCGCCCGGGCTCCCGCGTCGGCCGGTGCGGCGCCGGCCGGTCCGGTGGTCAGTCCGGTGGCCAGCAGTGCGGCGGTGGCGACCGCGGCACCGGCGGCGATCGCCGAACGGCGCTTTCCGCCCCCGGATATGGGCATGCTGAAGGTCTTGCTCACGCTAACTCCCTCGTTGCTGTGGGGGGTCAGTGCCGGGCAGCGTGAAGCGCGGCTCGGCACTGAACAAGAGGTACTGGTGCGTAATGCGTGGGCAGACTGTCATACAAGCCGCGGACATGTCACGGGTTTCCCGGCGGGTCTGGCGGAAAATGTTCATGGAAACGCGCAGGGAAACGCGCATGGAGGCGCCGCCAGGAGGAGTCGGGTCACTCCTGGCGGCGCCTGGTTATGGTGGTTCACCGCCGCGAAGGGCGGGGGTGCGGATGGTGGTGCGGACGGCGCGTCAGAAGGTCAGCTTCCAGCCGTTGATGGTGCCGGAGTCCTGCGGGTAGACGTCCTGGACCTTGAGGTTCCAGGTGCCGACCGCGGTCTCGGAGGAGGCGTCCACGGTGTACGTGGCCTTCACGTCGTCCGCCGAGTCGAAGATGCTGGAGTCCTTGAGCCGGTAGGCCGTGCCGTCCGGGGCGATCAGGTCGATCACCAGGTCACCGCGGTAGCTGTGGGTGATGTCCACGGTCACCTGGAGGGCGGACGGGGCGTTCCCGGCCCGGCTCACGGTGATCGGGGAGGTGACGGCGCTCCCTCCGTCCGGAATGGCGACGTCCGTGGTGTTCTCGAAGACGTTGCCGCCGGTGGTGTTCACGGTCCAGGTGAACGACGCGGTGCCGGTCTTGCCCGCCGCGTCGGTCACCGTCACGGTCACCGTGCCCGCGCCCTCGGTGGTCGGGGTGCCGGAGATCAGGCCGGTGGCGGAGTCGATCGCGAGGCCCGCCGGCAGCCCGGTGGCCGCGTAGCTCAGCGCCCCCGGGTTGGAGCTGATGGCCTTGATCTGCACGCTGGTGGCCTGGCCGACGATGCTGGTCTGGTCGCCGGGCGGGGTGACGGTGACGCCGTCGGCGATACGGGTGCCGACGTTCACCCCGGCCCAGGCGTTCGCCACCGCGTTGTACTGGGGGCTGCCCTGGCCGTACAGCTCGCCCGCCGCCCACAGCGTCGCCTCGCGCGCGGCGGCGTAGTTGGTGTTGGACGTCATGCGCTGGCTGAGCGCCTTGAACCACACCTGCTCGGCGGCGTCCCGGCCGATGCCGGTGACCGGCAGCCCGTCGGAGGTCGGGCTGTTGTAGCTGACGCCGTTGATCACCTTGGCGCCGCTGCCCTCGGAGAGCAGGTAGAAGAAGTGGTTGGCGACGCCGGAGGAGTAGTGCACGTCCACGTTGCCGACGCCCGAGTACCAGCTGTCCTTGGAGGCGCCGTCCTTGCTGGGCTTGTCCATGTAGCGCAGCGGGGTGCCGTCGCCGTTGATGTCGATCTTCTCGCCGACGAGGTAGTCGCCCACGTCGGACGCGTTGTCCGCGTAGAACTCGACCGCAGCGGCGAAGATGTCGGAGGTGCCCTCGTTGAGGCCGCCGGACTCGCCGCTGTAGACCAGCTTGGCGGTGGCCGCGGTGACGCCGTGGCTCATCTCGTGCGCCGCCACGTCGATCGAGGTCAGCGGCTTGGCGTTGCCGGAGCCATCCCCGTACGTCATGCAGAAGCAGGCGTCCTGCCAGAAGGCGTTGACATAGCCGCTGCTGTAGTGGACCCGGGAGTACGCGCCCACGCCGTCGCCCCGGATGCCGGTGCGGCCGTGGACGTTCTTGTAGTAGTCCCACGTCTCGGCGGCGCCGTAGTGCGCGTCGACCCCTGCGGTGGCGGCGTCGGCGGTCGTGCCGCTGCCCCAGACGTCGTCGGCGTCGGTGAACAGGGTGCCGGTGCCCGAGGTACCGCGGTTGAGGTTGTACGTCTTGTGGCTGCCGCGCCCGGTGTCGGTCAGGTTGTACGAGCCCGCGCTGCCCGAGGTGCCGAGGGCGACCTGCCCGCTGTACTGGCTCTTGCCGGTGCCGTTCTTGACGCCCTGGTACTGGAACAGCTTGCTTCCGGTGGCCGCGTCGCTGATGACGTGCAGCTCGTTGGGCGTGCCGTCCTCCTGGAGGCCGCCGACGACGGTCTCGTACGCGAGCGTCGGCCTGCCGTCCGCCGCCCAGACCACCTTGCGCGGCGCCCGCTCCGCCGCGGTCTTCCGCGAGCCCTGCGCGTCCGCCGCCTTCACGGCGGCCTTCTCGGCGGTGGCGGGCTTGACGGCCGCGGTGGTCGTCGGGACCGTCAGCCGGGCCTTGGTGGCCTTCGCGACCGTCTCCACCGCGCCGCCCTTGGCGCGGTCCACGACCAGGTCGCCGCCGAGGACGGGAAGCCCGGCGTAGGTGCGCTCGTAGCGGGTGTGGGTGGTGCCGTCGGCGTCCTTGATGACGTCCCTGACGACCAGCTTCTCCTGAGACCCGAGGCCCAGGGCCTTCGCGGTGGCGGCCTTCGCGGAGGCGGTGTCGGCGGCGCGGATCAGCGCGGTGCGGGCCGCGGGGGACAGCTGCGCGGGCAGCGCGCCGGGGCGGGCCTTGGCGGCCATCGTGCCGCCCGCGGCGGTGGCGGCGTCGCCCGCGCGTGCGGTCGCGGGACCGGTCTGGACACCGACGACGATCATCGCGGCGGCGGCCACCAGGGCGCCGGCCGCGGCGCCGCGTCGGTGGGGTCTGTGAGGTCTGAGGTGCCGTTGGGGGAAGGGTCTCACGCTGACTCCTTCTGCGCTGGCCGCGCGGTGACGCGGCCGGGACGACCGGACGGCTGGTTCGCCACCCGGGCAGGGCATGGCGGAGCACGTGGTACGGGTGCGTCCGGTGTTACCGGGTTCGCCCGGCCGCAGATGAACGACGAGGCGAGGCCGCGGTGCGACCGGGGTGCGTCCGGTGTTACCGGGTTCGCCCGGCCGCAGATGAACGACGAGGCGAGGCCGCGGTGCGACCGGGGCGCGTCCGGTGTTACCGGGTCCGCCCGGCCGCAGATGAACGACGAGGCGAGGCCGCGGTGCGACCGGGGGGTGTGGGGGGTGTGGGGGTGGCCCGAGGGCGGTGATGAGCTGTGGAGTTGCTGCACCTCGGTCGGGGGTAGCGTGCCATCATTGGACTCAACCTGTCAGGAGCGCGACAACAACTTGACCGGAAAGTGTCCGTTGACACGTGTGCTGTATCCGCATATCGGATAGGGGAGTCCGGTCCGAGCCACGTCCGCTGTCGGCGGTGATCCGTACCCTCATCGCATGACCGGACCCGCGAACCCCATCGACGAGCCGCCCCACACCCTCACCGACACCCGCGCCATGCTCGACGCCTACCTCGACTACTACCGGGCCGTGGTGCTGCGGAAGCTCGACGGGCTCTCCGAGGCCGAGCTGCGCACCAGCCGGCTGCCCTCCGGCTGGACCCCGCTGGAGCTGCTGCGCCACCTCACCTTCGTCGAACGACGCTGGCTGCGCTGGGGGTTCCTGGGGGAGCCGGTGGACGCCCCCTGGGGCGACCGTGGCCCCGACGACCGCTGGCAGGTGCCCGACGGCCTCCCGGCGGCCGAGGTCCGGACGCGGTTCGAGGAGCAGTACGCGTGGTCGCGGGCAGCCGTCGCGGGCGTACCGCTGGAGCGGCGGGCGCGCACCGGCGGCCGGTTCGCCACCGAGGCCGAGGCGCCCGCCCTGGGCTGGATCCTCTTCCACCTGCTCCAGGAGTACGCGCGCCACGCCGGACAGCTCGATGTCGTACGGGAGCTGGCCGACGGCGCGGTCGGGGAGTGACCGCGACCGCTCGGCCCTCCGCGGTGACGGACCGCTGCGCGGTCGCCCATGGCCGCGAAGATCTCGTCGAACGTCGCGGCGTCCCGTTTCAGCCGGTCGCCGGGAGCGCGCCGCAGCCCAGGCGTATCGCTTCGGCCAGCGGTTATAGTCATGACAGGGAACGTTCCCGGAATCATCGGCAGCGGCGCGGTTGGGAGCTGGAACGGATGGCGAGGGCCCGTGGAAAGGCTCCTACGATCGTGGACATCGCCGCGGAGGCGGGCGTCTCCAAGTCGGCCGTATCGCGTGCTCTGTCGGGTCAGGGCGAAGTGAGCGCGGAAACGCGGGAGCGGGTCGAGCGCGCCGCGCGAAAGCTCGGGTATGTGGCCAATGCCATGGCGAGGGGGCTTGTCAGCTCACGGACGAAGACGGTCGGTGTCCTGCTCCGGGACGTGACGCGGCCGTTCTACGCCTGGCTGCAGGTCGCGATGCAGCACGCGGCCGAGAATCGCGGCTACCAGATCGTCACCGTGACGAGCGCCGGCGATCTGGGGGTCGCCGGCGCGTTGCGGGCGCTGAAGAATCTTGTCTCCCTGCAGGTGGACGGGCTCGTCGTGTCGTCGGCCCGTTTGCCCTCGGAGGAGATCGTCCCGTTCATCGACCGCGTTCCCATCGTGGTGGCGGGGCGCCGTGAGACGAGCCGGGGCATTACCAGTGTGTTCTGCGATGATGCCGACGGCGGCGACGTGCTGGCGGATCATCTGCTGAATCTCGGGCACCAGCGCATCGCGGTCGTTCTGGTCGGGCAGTCGTATTCCTTGAGCCAGTACGCCCGGGGTGTTGCGATGGTCGAGCGCATACGAGCGGCGGGACGAACGCCCGTTGTGTGGGAGGCCGCCTCGGACAGGGAAGCGGCTCGCGTGATTGCCTCCAGGATCGACGGCGCCGGCGTCACGGCCATCATGTGTCCCACGGATGCCGCAGCGGTCGACGTGCTGGAGCTTCTGCGGCGGCGGGGTGAGTCGGCCCCCGAAGACTTCGCCGTGACCGGGTATGACGGGTTCGGCCCGCTGTCCACTCCCTATCTGGGGCTCACCACCTTCCGTCAGCCGGTGGAAGAAATCGGCAGGACTTCGATTGACCTCTTGCTGGACAGGGTCGAGCGGAAGACGGACCAGGACCGGCTGGTCGAGCTCAGGGGCAGTCTCGTCGAGGGCAGGACGGCGGCGAGGGTTCTCCGCCCGTCCTGATCGTCCGCCGTCAGTCGTCGGCTTCGGCCGGCCACCACCGGCTGGACGTCACCTGAGGATCCAGGCCGATCCGGTGGACAGCGGTCTCCAGGCCGGCCGTGTCACCGGCGTGGTGCGCCGAGACGCCGGCCAGCACCTTGGTCCGCGAACTCTTCCCGGGGCGTATGTCGAGCGACCGCAGGGTGTACTCCGGGCGATCGACGGCCTGCAGAATCATCACCCTGATCCGTGACTCACTCTTGTCCGTGGTGACGATCTCGAGCATGTAATCGGTGGGGGCGTCGTCGTCCTCCGCCGGTACCGGTGGAGGACTGTCGCGCCGCTGGCGCCCGTTGACGAACCTGCTCAGCGGCCGCAGGAGCGTATTCGTCGCGATGATCGCGAAGCAGCCGATGAGCGCCATGACTTCCATCCCGGCTCCGGCGAGAGAGCCGATCGCGGCGGCGCACCAGAGGGTCGCGGCAGTGGTCAGCCCTCGGATGTTGAACCCGTCCCGCAGGATCACCCCGGCCCCCAGGAAACCGATCCCGGACACGACCTGGGCTGCCACGCGGGTGGGGTCGGCGCCGGCGTCCCGACCCAGTCCGACGGCTCCCATGATGACGAAGAGACAGGCGCCCACGGAGACCAGGGCGTTGGTGCGGATGCCGGCGGTGCGCAGGCGCCACTGGCGTTCGAGCCCTATCGCCGCACCCAGCGCCATCGCGACGAAGATCCTGAACGAGAGACCGAAGAGAGTGCCGGGGTCTGTCACGAGGCGGTCCTTTCGCGGTGGGGTCACCAGGCCTCCCAGCACGCCGACGGACCGGGAACGTTCCCGGCGCGACACGCTACGCCGAACGCCCCTTTCTGGGCAAGGTGTCTGGTTGTACATCCGGACTTTTACGGCAACCTGCCGTTCGCCTGTTCGTTGCTTGATCGGTCTCCCGCGCCTCTGCTACTTTCGCGCCATTGCCAGTCCGGGAACGTTCCCGTAGCGTGGCGGGCATGGAGAGCGGCGGGCAAAGGAGTAGATATGCGCACAACCGCGTCGTCGCGTCCGGTGGTCAGGTGGCACCGGAACGGCGTCGGCCCGTGGCTGATAGTCCCAGGGCTTGCCCTGCTGGTGGTCTTTGTTTTCAGGCCCCTCATCCGGACCGTGCAGCTCAGCACCTATGCCAGCGACCTCATCGGAAATCCGACCCGGTTCGTCGGTCTGGACAACTATGTGTCCCTGCTGACGGACTCCGATTTCATCCACACGGTCATGATCTCGATCGTCATTTCCCTCCTGGGTATGTTCATGGCGACCTTCGGTGCGCTGTGTGTGACCATTCTGCTGCGCCGGCGGCTTTTGGGTGGCGGGATCTTCAACGTGATCTTTTCGCTCCCGTTCGCATATTCGGCGGCGTCGGCCTCCGCTGTGTTCGCGGGTCTCTTCGCTCCCTCGGTCGGTGTGCTGAACGTCATTCTCGGTGGTCTCGGAGTCGGGGGTCCGCATTGGCTGTCCGATCCATTCACCGCCGTGTGGGCGATTTCCATCGCGACCGCATGGTATGAGTTCGGGTTCGCCTTTCTGGTGCTCACCGCGGCCGTGCGTGACGTTCCTCCCGAGGTCATCGAAGCGGCGCAACTCGACGGGGCCGGCGGTTTCCGTCTTTCGGCTCGCATTCTCGTGCCGCTCATGCGCCCGAGCATCCTTTTTCTCCTGGTGACGCAGACGATCACGGGGCTTCAGTCCTTCGCCCAGATCCAGGTCTTGACCAGGGGCGGGCCCGCCGGTGCGACTACCACCCTCGTTTACCGCATTTATCAGTCGGCCTTCGGAAACGGGACACCGGACTTCGGCCGCGCATCGGTCATCGCAATCATTCTCATCCTCATTGTCACTGCGATCACGGCGCTCCAGTTCCGACTGTTCGGACGGGAGAAGACAGCGTGATCTCTATGGACGTCAGGCCGGCGCCGGCGCATCCCGGTGTCCACAAGTCGATGCGGACCCGCCATGGCCCGCGCCGGGGACGCCGCCGTGGCCCGCGGTTTCCAAGCGTCGGGACGATCGTCAGATTCGTCGTCGTGCTGGCCCTCGCAGCCATCGTCTTCCTTCCCATCTATGTCTCCTTCGTGAGCGCCTTCACCCCGAACGGAGAAATAGCACGGAGCGGCATCGTTCCGAATCCCACCCATGTGACACTCGGAAATTTCCGCGAAGCGACGACCGCCATCCCCTTGCTGCGGGAGTACCTCGTCAGTATCGGCGTCGTCACGTTGCAGACCCTCGGACAGCTGCTGACCGGTGCGCTGGCCGCGTATGCCCTGGTCTTCCCTCGCTGGCGCGGCCGCCGGATCGCTTTCGGTCTCGTCCTTGTCACGCTGGCGATCCCCGGCGAGAGCATCGTCATCCCCAACTACGAGCTGGTCAGCGCCGTCGGTCTGCGGAACACCGTTCTCGGGGTCGTGCTCCCGTACCTGGCCGCGGGATACCCGATCTTCTTGCTGCGACAGGCCTTCGCGTCCGTCCCCGTCGAAACGTGGGAAGCGGCCAGGCTGGACGGCGCCGGCGACATCCGGGCCCTGTTCACGATCATCATGCCGGCCTGCAGGCCCCAGGTCACGAACGCCATCATCTGGAGCGCCCTGGCCGCCTGGAACGGCTTCTTCTGGCCCTTGCTGATTACCGAGACAGCCGCCGCCCGGACCATCCAGGTGGGAATCTCCCAGCTTGCCGCTTCTGAGGCGGGCAGCCCGTCGGTGATCTTCGCTGGGGCCGTTCTGGTGGTCGTCCCGACCATGCTCCTCGTCATCTTCGCGCAACGCTTCCTCATCAACGGCCTGACCCGCGGAGTCCTCCGCTAGGCCCTTCCCCCTGCTCCGCCCGCATCTATTCCGAGGGAACTTTCATGAAGAAGAGAGCCCTGACCACGGCAATCGTGGTGACGATCATGGCAGGCGCGACGGCCTGCAGTTCCACCTCGAGCAGTGGCACCGGTGCCACCGCGCCCGGCCCCTCCGCGCTGAAGGACGCCAAGGGCGTCACCGATATCACGATCTGGCACGGTCTCGGCGCCGCGAACGGTGTCGCGTTCAACAAGCTGATCGACGAGTTCAACGCCGCCAACAAGGGCAAGATCCACGTCAAGGCCACCTATCAGGGTGCCTACGCCGACCTCCTGGCGAAGTACACGGCGGGGCTGCGCAGCAACTCCACGCCGACGGTCCTGCTGGCCGGTGACATCGCCACCGGGTTCATGACCGATGTGAAGAAGAACATCCCGGCTCAGGATATGGCGAAGGCGAACCCCGGCGATCTCAAGCTCGACGAGCTTTCGCCCGCCAGCAGGAACTACTACACCGTCAACGGCAAGCTGCAGGCCGTTCCCATGAACATGTCCACGCCGATGCTCTGGGTCAACCGGGACCTGCTGAAGAAGGCCGGCATATCCAAGAAGACGGACCTGAGCACGCTGGACGGCGTGGTGGCCGCTGCTCGGACCGTAGCCAAGAAGACCGGGCAAAAGGGCTTCACCATGCCCGACGACGACTGGTACATCGAACAGCTCACGTCGACTGCGGGCCAGGACTTCTGTACTCCGGACAACGGGCGCGAGGGCACTGCGGCCACCGGCATCACCATCAACACCGGCGCGGCGAAGTCGGCCATCAGCAAGGTCGCGAAGCTCTACCGCACGGGTGTGGCAGTGGACGGGGCCCCCGACGGCTCCGCTGCCATTTCCGCTTTCCAGGCGGGCAAGGTCGGCTTCCTGCTGCAGAGCTCGGGCGTCCTCGGGGTCCTCAAGACGGGTACCCCCTTCGACTATCAGGCCCTGCCGTTCCCCACGTCCGGGCCGAAGAGCTCCTCGGGGGCCGTCATCGGGGGCTCGGCCCTCTGGCTCAGCAGCACCGCCACGCGGACGCAGCAGGTGGCCGGCTGGAAGCTCGAGACCTTCCTCGCCTCGGCTGCCGCGCAAGAGGAGTTCAGCCACGCGACCGGTTACGTGCCGATCAACACCAGGACCGACGTGTCCGCGGGGCAGAAGGCGTACCTCAAGGCGAACCCGGACTTCCAGAGCTTCGCCGGCCAGGTCGAGAACACACCGACCACGTCGGCCACGGCCGGCTGCGTGACCGGTGCGATGACCGCGATCCGCACCAGCAACATCAACCAGCTCCAGGCCGCCTTCTCCGGTTCGAAGTCCGTCGGCGCAGCACTCGACCGGGCCGCGGCCGACGCGAAAAGCGCGATCAAGAAGTACCAGGAGCAGGTCGGCCAGTAGTCGGCCGCGCCCTCACACCGGCACTGAGCAGAACAGAAAGAAGCGACCTTGACAGCGACCTCGACCGAGATCCGTTACGGAATCTACCTCCGTCCCGACCCGGCGACCTGCTGGACCGTCACCCAGGTGACGCACGCTCTGAACAAGCAGTTCGGACTCGTGTCGGCGGGAGCGTTCCCTCCGCACGCCACCCTCATCGGGAATCTGTTCACCCACGCCACGGAGGCTGAGCTCATCTCCGGGCTCGACCCGGTCTTCGCGAACGTCGAGCCGTTCCCCGTCTACAACAGCGGCATCGCCCGGACGGGGCCGGGCACGTACGACTACAACATCAATCTCGACGCCACCGGGACCAAGCCGAACGAACCGCTCGGCCGGGTCGCCGGTGCGGTCGCCGAGGCGGTCGCGCCGCTCTCGGTCCCCGTCGATGACTTCCTGGTGACGCCGGTGGCCGAGAACACGTTCGCCGCGCACCTCAGCCTGGCATCGCACGACCTGTTGGTCGACAACCGGCTCACGGACGAGGTGGGGGAATTCCTGGCAGGCCTTCCCCTCCAGCCGCCCGCCTCCTTCGTCGCCCGGTGGTACTCGCTGTTCGAGTTCCAGGCCGACTGGAGCGGCCACTGGTGGCAGAACATGTCGTGGCGCCACCTCCACTCGTGGGAGGTCAGGTGAGGCCCTCGGCCGGCACCTCCACAGGGCCGGACTCCCGCCCCGGAACCCATGTCACTCCCCGCGTCGTCCTCTTCGACCTCGGTGAGGTGCTCGCCACCCCACCAGGGCTCTACCCGTCCCTCGCGGCATGTCTGTCGCATCCGCCCGAAGCGGTGGAAGCTGCCTACTGGGCCCATCGGGACGCATACGACCGCGGTGGGACGGCGCAGAGCTTCTGGAGCTCGGTCCTTGCCGAGCTCGGTCTGCCCGCGGTACGAAGCACCATCAACGAGCTGACACGCATCGACACCGAAGCGTGGACAACCATCCGGCCGGACGCCCTGTCCCTCCTCAAAGCCTTGTCGGCGAGGGGCGTCCGGGTGGGCATCCTGTCCAACGCGACACGTGAGATGGCCTCGGCGGCCCGGAAGGCGACATGGGCCCGGTACATCACCGACTGGTTCTTCTCGTCCGAGCTTCGCCTGGCCAAACCTGATCCCGCGCTCTACCGGCAGGTGACGAACGTGCTGGGACTTCCCGCTGGGACGATCGTGTTCATCGACGACCGCCAGGTGAACGTGAGCGCCGCGCTCGAATCAGGCTGGAACGCCTACCTGTGGATCTCCGGCGCGCAGACCGCGACGCTCCTGAAGGACCTGGGCCTTTTCGGAGCCGAGTAACCGCCTCGGCACCATCGGCCTCTCCGCCGCGCTCGCCGGAGCGACCACCGCTCTCATCCCCTCAGCAGCGATCGTCACCGCAGCCCGGTGCCACGTCGCCGCAGCGTTCGTGGCCGGTTGCCCCGACCGTGCCCCACACGCTCTCCGACACTCCGAAAGGCACGTGTACGTCCACCACGCCCGTTGACCTGCTGCGCTGGGAGCCGCTGCCGACAGCCCCTGTCGCCCCCCGGCGGCGAGGACGCCGACGGCTGCTTCTCCCGCAACGCCGTCTCCGACGGCGACCGGCTGGTCGCCTTTTACTCCGCGTACCGCCAGGACCGCTGGAGCCAGCCGGTCGCCTGCGCCGTCTCCCATGACGGCGGCCGGACCTTCCGCCCGCCCGGCAAGCTGTTCATCCCCGAGCCGCCCGACGCCTGCACGATGCGCGCCGGCGTCGCAGAGCCGGAGGGGCGGTCCGTACAAGGACGGGGCAGACGGACTGCAGCGGCTCCTCGCGCCGGACGGCCGCCCGCTCCCGCGTCACACGAGGCTGTCCCGCCACGCCTGGTGCAGCGCCGCGAAGCGGCCCTCGCCCGCTATGAGGGCGCCGGGGGCGCCGTCCTCGACGATGCGGCCGTCGGCCATCACCAGCACCCGGTCGGCGATCTCCACCGTGGAGAGGCGGTGGGCGATGACGACGGCGGTGCGGCCGCGCAGCACCGTGTCCATGGCGCGCTGGACGGCGCGTTCGCCCGGGATGTCGAGGGAGGACGTGGCCTCGTCGAGGATGAGGACGGCGGGGTCGGCGAGGAGGGCGCGGGCGAAGGCGACCAGCTGGCGCTGGCCCGCGGAGATCCGGCCGCCGCGCTTGCGCACGTCGGTGTCGTAGCCGTCGGGCAGGGCGGCGATGAAGTCGTGCGCGCCGATGGCCTTGGCGGCCTGCTCGACCTCGGCGCGGGTGGCGTCGGGGCGGCCGATGGTGATGTTGTCGGCGACCGTGCCCGAGAACAGGAACGCCTCCTGGGTCACCATGACCACCCCGCGGCGCAGTTCGGGCGTGGCCAGGTCGCGCAGGTCGACGCCGTCGAGCAGCACCCGGCCGTCGGTGGGGTCGTAGAAGCGGGCGAGCAGTTTGGCGAGCGTGGACTTGCCCGCGCCGGTCGCGCCCACCACGGCGACCGTCTGCCCGGCGGGCAGGGTGAGGTCGAAGCGGGGCAGCACCTCGCCGCCGGTGCGGTACGCGAAGCGCACCCCGTCGAAGACGACTTCGCGGCCGGGCGCCCGGGCGGGGCGCGGCGGCAGGGGCCGGGGGTCGGCGGGTTCGGGGACGGAGGGGCGCTGGGCCAGCAGGCCCGCGATCTTCTCCAGGGAGGCGGCGGCGGACTGGTAGGAGTTGAGGAACATGCCCAGGCGGTCGATCGGGTCGTACAGCCTGCGCAGATACAGCGCGGCCGCGGCCAGCACGCCCAGCTCCAGACCGCCCGCGGCGACCCGGTAGGCGCCCCACAGCACGATCGCGGCGACCGCCGTGTTGGCGATCAGCCGGGAGCCGACCACATAGCGGGCCATCTCCAGGATCGCGGTCCCGTTGATCCGCTGGTGGCGGCCGTTCAGCTCGTCGAAGCGGGCGTCGTTGGCGCGCTCGCGGCGGAAGGCCTGCACCGGGCGGATGCCGTTCATGGTCTCGGTGAAGGCGACGATGACCGCGGCGGTGGCCGTCGACCGCGCGCGGTAGACGCGTGCCGACCGGCGCCGGAAGGAGCGGATGAGCAGATACAGCGGCCAGAACGAGAGCACCGCCGCGCCGCCGAGCCCCCAGTCCAGGTACAGCAGGGTGAGGGCGATGTAGACGACGGACAGGGCGATGCCGAGCAGTTCCTCGAGGCCCTCGTTCAGCAGCTCCCGCAGCGATTCGACGTCCGTCGTGGCGCGGGAGATGAGCCGCCCGGAGGTGTACCGCTCGTGGAAGTCCACGCTGAGGACCTGGGCGTGGCGGTAGATCCGGCCCCGCAGGTCCAGCAGCACGTCCTGGCTGATGCGGGCGGAGGCGCGGATGAACGCGAACTGGAGGGCGCCGGAGGCGAGCGCGCAGCCCAGGTAGCCGGCGCCGACGGCGATGAGCGGCCCGTGGTCGCCGTCCCGGAAGGCGGGCACCGCGCGGTCGATGGCGAACGCGACGAGCAGCGGGCCCGCCTGCACCGCGGCCTGCTGCAGCAGCAGGAGGACGGCCGCGAGCCAGACGCGGGCGCGGCGCGGGGCGAGCAGCGAGCGCAGCAGGGACAGGGAGGCGCCCTTGGGCGCGGGCAGCACATCGTGGTCGAAGGGATCCTCCGGCGCCGGGCGCTCCTCCGGGGCCGTGCTCTTCTCGGCGTCCTCGGTCTCCCCGGCGTCCTCGGCCGTCGTCATGGGCCGTCCTCTCCGCTTCCGCCCTCGTGGTCGTCCTCGCCGTCCTGTCCCGACATCAGCGCCCGGTAGGCGGCGCTGTCCCGCAGCAGTTGGTGGTGGGTGCCGACGGCGGCGATACGGCCCTCCTCCAGCAGCGCCACCCGGTCGGCGAGCAGCACCGTCGACGGCCGGTGCGCGACGACCAGCGCGGTCGTCGTCGCGAGGACCTGCCGCAGCGCGGCCTCCACCCGCGCCTCGGTGTGCACGTCCAGCGCGGACAGCGGGTCGTCCAGCACCAGGAAGCGCGGTGCGCCGACGACGGCGCGGGCCAGCGCGAGCCGCTGCCGCTGCCCGCCGGACAGGCTCAGCCCCTGCTCGCCCACCTCGGTGTCGGTGCCGCGCGGCAGGGCGTGCACGAACTCGGCCTGGGCCACCTTCAGGGCCCGCGCCAGCGCGGCCCGGCCGGCGCCGTCCGCGCCCATCAGCACGTTCTCACCGGCCGTCGCCGAGAACAGCGTGGGCTCCTCGAAGGCGACGGCGACCAGGGCGCGCAACTCCTCGCGGGGGAGCGCGGTGATGTCCCGCCCGTCGAGCGTGATCCGCCCGCTCGTCACCTCGTGCAGCCGGGGGACGAGCGCGGTCAGCGTGGTCTTCCCGGAGCCGGTCGCGCCGACGAGCGCCATGGTCTCGCCGGGCCGGATGTGCAGGTCCACTCCGCGCAGCACGGGCGGGGTGCCCGGGGGAGCGTCGCCGTACCGGAACTCGACCGCCTCGAACCGCAGCCCGCCCTCGCGCCGCTGCCGGGGCAGCACGGACGCCGTGTCCTCCACCGGGCGATCGCCGGCGTCCGCCGGGGTGGCGTCGATGACCTCGAAGAAGCGGTCGGTGGCCGTCGCCGAGTCCTGGCTCATCGCCAGCAGGAAGCCCAGCGATTCCACCGGCCAGCGCAGGGCCAGGGCCGTGGAGAGGAAGGCGACGAGCGTGCCCGCCGAGAGGTCGCCGTCGGCGACCTGGATGGTGCCGAGGACCAGGGCCGCGCCGATCGCCAGCTCCGGCAGGGTCATGATCAGCGCCCAGATGGTGGCCAGCAGCCCCGCCTTGCGCAGCTCGGTGGCCCGCACCCGCTCGGCCAGGGCGCGGAAGGCCCGCGCCTGGCTGCGGTGGCGGCCGAAGCCCTTGACGATGCGGATGCCGAGCACGCCCTCCTCGACGACCGTCGTCAGATCGCCGGTCTGGTCCTGCACGCTGCGGGCGATGGCCGAATAGCGCGTCTCGAACAGCGAACAGAGGATCATCAGCGGCACGGCCGGGACCAGCAGCACCAGCCCCAGCGTCCACGCTTGCGCCAGCAGGATCGCGAAGCCGACCAGGATGGTGACCCCGTTGACCACCAGGAAGGTCAGCGGGAAGGCCAGGAACATGCGCAGCAGCATCAGATCGGTCGTGGCGCGCGACAGCAGCTGGCCCGAGGCCCAGCGGTCGTGGAAGGTGACCGGCAGCCGCTGGAGGTGGCGGTAGAGGGAGGCCCGCATCGAGGCCTCGACGGACGCCAGCGGCCGCGCCACCAGCCAGCGCCGCAGCCCGAACAGCCCGGCCTCGGCCGCCCCGAGGGCGAGCAGCAGCGCACCGCCGAGCCACACCCCGCCCGGGTCGCGGCCGGCGACCGGGCCGTCCACCATCCACTTGAGGACGAGCGGGATGACCAGGCCCAGGCAGGAGGCGACGACCGCGGCCGCGGCCGCAGTGAACAGCCGGGCCCGCACCGGGCGCACATACGGCCACAGCCGCAGCAGGGAACGGGTGGTGGAGCGGTGCCGCGGGGCGGCTCCGCTCTCCTGGTCCCGGGGTGGTGTCGTCGTCGCAGCCATCAGTGGCGAGACTACGGTCCGCCACTGACAGTGCTCACTCGGTTTTTCGGCGTAGGTCCGCGGAGGCAAGGGCGCGCAGCAGCAGAACCGAGCGCTCCGGCAGCTCGATCGAGGCACCCGCCGGATACCGTGCGCCGGGTGCGGCGTCCTGCTCCTCGCGCGAGGTGTCCAGGAGGAGTTCGTAGCCCGCGGCCCACGGCGGCCCGGGCAGGCGGAAGGCCATCGGTGCGGGGCCCGCGTGGAGCAGGGTGAGGAAGGTGTCGTCGGTCACCGGCGCCCCGCCCGCGTCCCGTTGCGGCAGGTCGCGGCCGGAGAGGTGGACGCCGAGGGCGGTGGTGGGCGCGTACCAGTCGGATTCGGTCATCTCCTCGCCGCGCGGCGTGAACCAGGCGAGGTCGCGCACCCCGTCCGGGGTCCGGGCGCGGCCGGAGAAGAAGTCGGGCCGCCGCAGCACCGGGTGGGCGCGGCGCAGCCGGATCAGCCGGGCGGTGAGGTCGGTGAGCGCCTGCCAGCCGGGGTCGTCCAGCAGCGACCAGTCGACCCAGCCCGTGGCGTTGTCCTGGCAGTACGCGTTGTTGTTGCCGCCCTGGGTGCGGCCCATCTCGTCGCCCGCGACGAGCATCGGGACGCCGGTGGACAGCAGCAGGGTGGCGAGCAGTCCGCGCAGCCTGCGGCGGCGCAGGGCGCGGATGTCCGGGTCGTCGGTCTCGCCCTCGGCGCCGCTGTTCCAGGAGCGGTTGTCGTGGGTGCCGTCGCGGTTGCCCTCGCCGTTGTCCTCGTTGTGCTTGCGCTCGTAGCTCACCAGGTCGCGCAGGGTGAAGCCGTCGTGGGCGGTGATGAAGTTGACCGAGGCGCACGGGCCGCGGCCGCCGTGCCCGTACAGGTCGCTGGAGCCGGAGAGCCGGTAGCCGAGGTCGCGCGCATCGGGCAGGGCGCCGCGCCAGAAGTCCCGTACGGCGTCGCGGTAGCGGTCGTTCCACTCGGCCCACAGCGGCGGGAACGCGCCCACCTGGTAGCCGCCGGAGCCGACGTCCCAGGGCTCGGCGATCAGCTTGACGCGGCGCAGCACCGGGTCCTGGGCGATCACGGCGAGGAAGGGGGACAGCATGTCCACCCCCGTGCCGCCGCCGTGCGGGGAGCGGGCCAGCGCGCTCGCCAGGTCGAAGCGGAAACCGTCCACGCCCATCTCGGTGACCCAGTAGCGCAGCGAGTCGGTGATCAGCCGGAGGACGTGCGGCCGGAAGGTCTGGAGGGTGTTGCCGCAGCCGGTGAAGTCGGCGTAGCGGCGCGGGTCCTGCTGGAGCCGGTAGTAGCCGCGGTTGTCGATGCCGCGCAGCGACAGGGTCGGGCCCAGCTCGCCCGCCTCGGCGGTGTGGTTGTAGACGACGTCGAGGATCACCTCGATCCCGGCGGCGTGCAGGGCGCGCACCATCCGCCGGAACTCGCCCACCTGCTGGCCCCGGGTGCCGGTGGCCGCGTACCCGGCGTGCGGCGCGAAGTAGCCGATGGAGTTGTAGCCCCAGTAGTTGCGCAGGCCCCGCCGCAGCAGATGGTCCTCGTGCGCGAACTGGTGCACCGGCAGCAGCTCCACCGCCGTCACCCCGAGCAGGGTCAGGTGCTCGACCGCGGCGGGGTGGGCGAGCCCGGCGTACGTGCCGCGCAGCGCGGGCGGGACGCCGGGGTGGCGCATGGTGAAGCCGCGCACATGGAGTTCGTAGATCACCGACTCCGCCCAGGGGGTCTTGGGCCGGCGGTCGTCGGTCCACTCGTCCGGCGGCCCGCCCCAGGCGTCGTCGTCCACGACCACGCCCTTGGGGACGTACGGGGCCGAGTCGCGCTCGTCCCGTACGGTGTCGGCGACGTGCTGCTGCGGCCAGTCCCGCACATGGCCGTAGACCTCGGCGGGCAGCGGACCGCCGGGCGGCCCGAAGTCGCCGTCCACCGCGCGCGCGTACGGGTCCAGCAGCAGCTTCGCCGGGTTCCAGCGGGCGCCGGTCCACGGGTCCCAGCGGCCGTGCACGCGGTAGCCGTACCGGCGGCCGGGCAGTACGCCGGGCACGAAGCCGTGCCAGACCTCATGGGTCCGCTCGGTCAGCGGGTGGCGGGTCTCCGCGCCGTCGTCGTCGAACAGGCACAGCTCGACGGCCTCCGCGCCGCCCGCCCACAGCGCGAAGTTGGTGCCGGGGACGCCCCCGGGCCCCCGGTGCACGCGCGCGCCGAGCGGCTGCGGACTGCCCGGCCAGACGGCGGGCCCGGCCGCCGGGGTGCCGCCGCGCGGGGCGGGCAGCGGCGCGGGCGCGGTGGGGCGGCGGAGCGCGGGCCCGGCGGCGGGCGGGTCGGGTAAGCCGTCGGAGGGCTCCAGGGTGTGCTGCTCGGCTGCTTTCGACACATGCGCCTCCGGCGGCTCGCACGGGACCGGGCTCCGCACCTCCCGTCCGGAGCCCGACGGACCGGGCGGTACCGCCCCGCGGCGTCCCGACCGCGTCCGGCTGTGCCCGGTTCAGGGGGTGCCTTGCGGATCATGCCGGACTCCCGACGCCGCTGTGACATCAGCCGCTCCCGCGGCTGGCGGCACCTCGCGGCCCCGCGCTCGTCGCACGCAGCGCCGCTGCGCTCTCCTCACGCGGGTTGCGAGGCACCGCACCAGACGCCGCTCGCTGATCCGGCCTGATCCACAAGACACCCCCTACCCTGTTGTGCCCGCAATCCCGCCGGCCCTCACGTGTCCGCGCCGGGTGTGCCCGTCACCGGTCCTGCGGCCGGTCACGGGACCGCTCCCACCTGGGACAGAACCGTAACCCTCGCAAACGATCCCGCTGTCGGTGCGATGTGATTACCTATCGGCAGGCGCGCCTCGCGCGCGTCAGGCGTGTCGGAGCCGCCGCGGGGGACTGCGGCTCCGCAGAGGGGAGATTGCTGTGGTGAAGATGCGGCGGATATCGGGGGTGGCGCCCGTGCGGGGTCGCAGGGGACTTCTCGCGCTGCTGCTCGGCGCGCTGCTGGCGTTGGTGACCGCGTGCGGCGGAGGCGGTGGTTCGGGCGACGACGGCAAGGCCAAGGACACCGAGGCCGCCAAGCCGCGGCCGTCCCGGGCCAAGGTGTCGGTCGAGCCGGGGGACGGCGCGAAGGGCGTCGACACCGGCGGCGCGCTCAAGGTCACCGCGGCCAAGGGCACACTGACGTCCGTGAAGGTCGAGGACGACAAGGGCCACGCGGTCGCCGGGAAGACCACCGGGGGCGGCACCAGCTGGCAGCCGGACGGCCGTCTGCGCGCCGCCACGACGTACACGGTGGACGCCCTCGCGAAGGACGCGGACGGCCGCGCCGCGCGCAAGCGCACCACCTTCACCACGCTCAAGCCCAAGGAGACGTTCGTCGGCGTCTACAGCCCCGAGGACGGCTCCACGGTCGGCGTCGGCATGCCGGTCTCGCTCCGCTTCAACCGGGGCATCACCCACCCGGCCGCGGTCGAGAAGGCCGTCGAGGTCAGCGCCTCCCCGTCGGTGCCGATCGCGAGCCACTGGTTCGGCAACGACCGGCTGGACTTCCGGCCTTCGACGTACTGGAAGCCCGGCACCAAGGTGACGCTGAAGCTGGACCTCGACGGCGTCGAGGGCCGCCCGGGGGTGTACGGGGAGCAGCACAAGACGGTGAAGTTCACCATCGGCCGCAGCCAGATATCCGTCGTGGACGCCAAGGCCCACACGATGAAGATCAAGCGGGACGGCAAGACCCTCAAGACGCTCCCGATCACCGCGGGCGCGCCCGGCCACGAGACGTACAACGGCATCATGGTCATCAGCGAGAAGCTCGTCGTGACCCGGATGGACGGCGCGACGGTCGGCTTCAAGGGGGAGTACGACATCAAGGACGTGCCGCACGCGATGCGGCTGTCGGACTCCGGCACCTTCCTCCACGGCAACTACTGGGCGGGCCGTCCCACCTTCGGCTCGGCCAATGTCAGCCACGGCTGCGTCGGCCTCTTCGACCAGCGCGGCGGAGGCGATCCGTCCACCCCGGCGGCCTGGTTCTTCGGCCAGTCGCTCATCGGGGACGTGGTCATCGTGAAGCATTCGGACGACGAGACCATCCAGCCGGGCAACGGGCTCAGCGACTGGAACATGTCCTGGGAGAAGTGGAAGGCGTAGGCCCGGCCGCGCCCCGGTTGTGACCAAGCGGTTGTGACCAAGCGCACCGGGGCGCTCCCCGTCCGCGGCCCACTAACCTGCGGCCCATGACTGTGAATCTCCAGGTCGCCGACGGCGTGGCCACCTTCCGCCTCGACCGCCCCCCGATGAACGCGCTCGACGTCGCCACCCAGGACCGGCTGCGGGAACTCGCCGGTGAGGTGACCCGCCGGGACGACGTACGGGCCGTGGTCCTCTGGGGCGGCGAGAAGGTGTTCGCGGCGGGCGCGGACATCAAGGAGATGCGGGACATGGACCACGCCGCGATGGTGGCCCGCTCCCGCGACCTCCAGGACGCGTTCACCGCCGTCGCCCGCATCCCCAAGCCGGTGGTCGCCGCCGTCACCGGCTACGCCCTCGGCGGCGGCTGCGAGCTGGCGCTGTGCGCCGACTTCCGGATCGCCGCCGAGAACGCCAAGCTCGGCCAGCCCGAGATCCTGCTCGGGCTGATCCCGGGCGCGGGCGGCACCCAGCGCCTGGCCCGCCTGGTGGGCCCGTCCCGGGCCAAGGACCTCATCTTCACGGGCCGTCAGGTCAAGGCCGACGAGGCCGCCGCCATCGGGCTGGTCGACCGGGTCGTACCGGCCGAGGAGGTGTACGAGCAGGCCCACGCCTGGGCGGCGAAGCTGGCCAAGGGCCCGGCGATGGCGCTGCGCGCCGCCAAGGAGGCGGTGGACGCGGGTCTCGAGACGGACCTCGACACCGGGCTCGCCATCGAACGGAACTGGTTCGCCGGGCTGTTCGCCACCGAGGACCGGGAGATCGGGATGCGGAGCTTCGTCGAGGACGGCCCGGGCAAGGCCCGGTTCTCCTGACGGGGATTTCCCGGCCGCGCCGGTATGCCCCGTGCGGGCGAATTTCTTCGCCTGCCGCGCGGCCGCCCGATGGCCGGTTCCGGTACGCTGGGTGATCACCTATACGCGCGGTGACATCGCTGGTCAGGTGGGGTGTTTTGGCTCACTGCGCTGTCAATGGCATAGCTGGGATCGGTTTGTGGAGCCTGGGGCTCCGGTGGTCGGAATCCCCTGGTTCCGCCCCGGACGGCCTTTCGGGCGGCCATCATGGGGGGCATGGCGGGCTTGGAGGGAATGGGGCAGCCGCAGCAGCGCACGGGTACGGCTGCGGTTCGGCGGCTTCCGTCCGCCGAGGAGGATCCGGCTCTCAGGGCGCTCGAACTGTTCGGGAATCCTGCGGACGAAGAGGTGCGGCTGCCGTCCCGGCCCGAATCCGCGGCCACCGCCCGCCGGTTGACCGAATTCGTGGTGCTGCGCGACTGGGGGCTCGCCTGTCAGCTCGCCGAATACGCGGTGCTGCTCGTCTCGGAACTGGTGGGCAATGCCGTACGCCACACCGGCGCCCGCACCTTCGGGCTGCGGATGCTGCGCCGTCGCGGCTGGATCCGGGTCGAGGTGCGCGATCCGTCGCGCGGGCTGCCGTGTCTGCTGCCGGTGGGGGCGCTCGACACCAGCGGGCGCGGCCTCATGCTGGTGGATCAGCTCTCCCAGCGCTGGGGCGTGGACCTGCTGCCGTGCGGCAAGACCACCTGGTTCGAGATGCGGGTGGCCGAGGGCGCGTGAAGTGATCCGGTGAACCGGGAGACAAAGGGCAGAGGTCCCCACCGCCGTGTGCGGCGGTTCGGGGACCTCTGTCCGCCCCGCCGCGGAGCGGAAGGGGTGTGGCTCCGCGGCATTCGGGGGAACGACCTGGCCCGGGTCAATGGGGGTCGCTGCCCTGACTATTGCAGAACCGGCAGAACACCTCCAACTCAATCCAAGGTGAGCTGTGACACTTGCCTTGTTAATGGCGGGTAAAGGTGTGAGTTTCCCTTGCTGTTCATCTCTTGATGGTGACAGCGCGGAATTGCCAGTGGTTCAGACCGAGACGCGCATTCTTTCTTTGCCTGTCGGTTCTTGGCATGGCCCTGCCGACGCCTCACCATGGAACCGCGCTACGCGCGTCACATCCCGTCAGATTCCTTGTACCGGCACTGCATTCGGGAGCCCCCCATGGAAGCGCACGGCCCTGCCCCCACCCGACGCACCCTCCTCCGCACCGGCGCCGGTCTCGGCGCCGCCGCCCTCGGACTCGCCGCGACCGCCGCCACCGCCCACGCCGGTGACAGACGCCCCCGCCGCGCCGCCGCCTATCCCCCCACCCACTGGATCCCCGCCTCCACCTCCAACTACCGCGTCTCCAGCCGCCCCACGACCTATCCGATCGACTTCGTCGTCATCCATGTGACGCAGGAGACCTTCCCGGACGCGGTGAAGATCTTCCAGGACCCGGCCAAGCAGGTCTCCGCCCACTACATGGTCGCCTCGGCCGACGGCTACATCGGGCAGTTCGTCCGCGAGAAGGACGTCGCCTGGCACGCGGGCAACAAGGACTACAACAACCGCAGCATCGGCATCGAGCACGAGGGGTGGGTGGACGACCCGGCCTGGTTCACCGATGAGATGTACGCCTCGTCCGCCGCCCTCACCGCCGCCGTCTGCGACCGCTTCGGCATCCCGAGGAACCGTGACCACATCATCGGCCACAGCGAGGTCCCCGGCGCCGACCACACCGACCCCGGTCCGCTGTGGGACTGGGACCGCTACATGGAGCTGGTCAGCCAGAGCTGACCTGTGGACGCCGGGCGGGCCGCCGGCCGGGGGCCGCTAATCTGTGCGGGTCAGACTCACGCACGAAAGGGGCGGAACAGGTGGCGGACATCGAGGCGGCGCGCAAGGCGTTCGAGCGGTACGACCTCAATGGGGACGGGCTGATCACGGCGGCCGAGTACAAGAGCGTGATGGCGCAGCTGGGTGACCCGTATGTCACGGAGCCCGTCGCCCAGGCCGTGATCAACGCCCACGACGGCAACGGTGACGGGCTGCTCAACTTCGACGAGTTCTGGGCCGCTCAGAACAAGGGCTGACCCATCGGGTCCGGCCCGGGCCGCACGGCGGCGCCGCCGGCGCGTCAGCGCCAGCCGCGCCGCCGTGCGCTTGCCCGCCGCCTGCGGTCGTTGCACAGCAGGCAGCGGCCGTAGCCGGGCGGCAGCGGATCCTCCGGGTCCCCGTACAGCGGGTCGACGGCGCCCTGCGGATGCTGGGCGCAGCCGGTCGTCCCCTGCTCGGTGGTCAGCGCGCCGGCCGCGGCGAGCGCCCGGCGCAGGGCGTCGGTGAGCAGCTCGGTCTCCTGGCCCGAGGGCGCCTCGTCGAGGGAGAAGGCGATGTCGGACGCGGTGGTGAGCGCGCTGCGGAGTTCGCGCAGGTCTGCGTAGCTCATACCCGGCAGCGTAGGCGCCCCCACTGACAACGCCCCGGCGGCCACCCCTTCGCGCCCGCCCTCACTCGCCCCTTACGCCTGGCTCTGCCCTTCCGCCTCGGGCTGCTGCCCCTTCGCCTCGGCCTGCCCCGTCGTCTCGGGCCGCGCCGTCGCCTCGCCCTCCTGGCGCTCTTCCTCGTCGTCCCCGTCCACGAGATCCTCGATGGCGTTCGCCACCCGGGTGACCGTGGCCCAGGTCTTCAGCGAGGCCTTGCTGGAGAAGTCCGCCACGTTCTTGTCCACCGGCCGGTCGGCGTACTGGTGGATCCGCCACTTGGCCTTGATGCGCGGCTTGCCCGCCGAGACGTAGTCGGCGATCCACAGCCCGTCCCCGGCGTACGACGTGGTGTCGTGGTTGAGCCAGAAGTTCCGGTTGCAGTACAGCATCACGCGGTGCGTAGGCCGCAGCTTCTTGACCTCCCGGATGAACCGGTCCTTCTCCGCGTTGCTGGCGCGCGTCCCCGAGCCGGTGGTCTCCCAGTCCACGGCGAGCAGGTCGTGCTTCTCCGAGGCGCACTTCTCGACGAAATACCGGGCCTGCGCGGCGATGTTCCCGGGCCACAGGAAGTGGTAGAAGCCGACGACGCACCCTGCCTTCCGCGCCCGGGCGGCCTGGGAGGACTGCTTCGGGTTGATGTACGACCGGCCCTCGGTGGCCTTGATGAAGACGAAGGCCAGTCCGTCCGTGTCGAAGCTGGACTGGTGCGAACTCACGTCGATGCCGTGCAGCATGGTTCCTGCCTCAAGGGGAGGTTGAAAAAGGGACGGGCGTCTCCCTTGTCATGCCCGGTCCAGAACCCTACGCAACGCTGTGGGCGTCACGCACGGTATTTGCACAAGCGACTGATTTGGTAGGGAAATTCGTGTTTTTCCAGCGCCGCCGTGCTATGCCCCCGGCCTTGGCTCACCCTGGACATGAGTGTGCAGCACGTCGCAGGTGTACTGGAACTCCTCGGTCAACCGGTTCGCCTCGACCACCAGCACCCCGTACGGCCGTGCGGGATCGCCCAGCGGCAGGTTGTCGCTCTCCGCCTGCTCGGTGACGGCCCGCAGCTGCCGCTGCATCTCGTCGGCCAGCTCGCACAACTGCGTGGCCTGGTCCGACAGACGCTCATCGTCCAGCTGGGCCAGCACCCGTACGATCTCCTCCACCGACCCCAGGAACGTGCCGTGGCACCGGAGGAACCGCCGGTAGGAGTCGTCCCGCTCCTCCTCGCGCCACCGCTCCAGGCTCCTGGTGAGCGACGCCAGCTGATACGCGGCCCGCTCCAGCGCGTCCAGGACGGCGCGGTAGTTCGCGAACGACGTGCGCCCCCGGTGCCGGGGCAGCAGCCGCCGCGGATTGAACGGAACGCTCTCCTCCGCGGTCTGCAGACCCGACCTCGCCTGCGCGACCAGCGCCTGGGCGTGGTTGGACTGCGCACGCCAGTGCCGCGCGTGCTCCTCGGCGAACTCCCCGTCCCGCATCGCCGGTCCCATGTCGGCCAGCAGCGTCTCCAGCGCCCCGGCCAGCGCCCGGATGCCGTACTCCGCGCTGCGGTACCGCAGCGGCGGTACCAGCACGACGTTGACCAGCAGCCCGAGCGAACAGCCGATGAGCACCAGCAGGATGATCTGCCCCAGCTGGGTGGCCCGCTCCTCGTTGCCCGTCGCGGAGACGTACGTGGAGAACGCGAAGAACGCCGCCGTCGCCACCTGGGACCGCTGCGCCCCCAGCGCCTTCCACTGCCCGATCGTCAGCGCGATCGCGGCGACCAGGACGAACGTCACCGGATCCGGACCGGCCAGAAACCCCAGCGCCGCCTGGACCGCCACCCCCGTCACCACCGCGGCGACATAGCGCAGGGACTGCGCGATCGACTGGTACACCGTCACGTTCATGATGAGGACGGCGGAGAAGGGGGCGAACGCGGGGGACTGGGCGTGCAGCAGATCCTTCGCCGTGAACCAGGCGAGGGCGGCCGCGAGCGTGCTCTTGCCGATCAGCAGCAGCGTTTCCCGCTCCGGCCCGTGCGTGCCCGCCGCCCGCCGCCCCCATTCCCGCAGCCGCCCGGACCACCCCACCCTGCGCCGCCCCTGCTCCGTCCGCCCCTCGTCATGTCCACCGTCTGCGCTCGTCTTGCCGTTCATTGGGCTAGGGGTTCCCCCTCAGCGGCGCCTCTCACCTGGTGAGCGCGGCCCGGAAATGACCTTGTCGCGCTCATGATCAACCCCTAGCCTCGCTCTCCGGATCGACCATCCGTTGGGGGGCTGGGCGTGGCGTTGCTCATGGTGGCCGCGACCGTGTACGGGGTCGCGCAACTGCTGGTGCTGTCCTCGCCGGCCCGGTCGATGCGGGTGTCCACGGGGCTGCCGGCGATCGCGGTCGGCGTCTACGGGTGCGGGGTCGCGGCGGCGCTGCTGGAGGTGGCGTACACGCGCGGGGTCGCCGGGGCGACCGGGGAGTCGCTGACCGAGGTCGTGAAGGCCGCGAGCTATACGGCCGACCCGGTCATCGAGGAGCTGGTCAAGCTCGCGCCGCTGCTGCTCATGGCGTGGAACGTCAGGATCCGCCGGCAGGCAGGGCTCACCGACTACGTCGTGCTGGGCGCGGCGCTGGGGGCCGGGTTCGGGCTGCTGGAGGCGGTGGCGCGGTACGGGCTGGACGCGGGGCGGGCCATTCCGCACCCGGCCGGTGGCTGGGCCATCCCCGACAGCCTCCGGGCGCCGTACATCCCGGGCGCCGGGCAGGTCTTCTCCGCCTGGTTCCCCGCCCCGCAGGGGGTGCTGGAACTCGGCGACCGCACCCCCGGCGCGGCCACCAGCCCCCACCTCGTCTACACGGCCCTCGCGGCACTCGGCGTCGGGGTGCTGCTGCGCGGGCGGGGCTGGGCGCGTCTTCTCGGCCTCCTGCCGCCGGTCGCCGCGTCCGTGCTGCACATGCTGACCAACTACGCCGCCGCGCACCCGGCCGACCGGGACGCCGCCTCGCGGGTCGAGGCGTTCGAGGGGGCACTGTGGGCCGTACCGCTGGGGTGCCTGGCGGTCGCCATGGCCGCCGACCTGCGGCAGGTGCGGCGCGGCAAGCGGTACGCGCCGGACGTCCTGCTGCCCGCGGAGCGGGCCGGGCGGTCGGGGCCGGGCGCGCTCGCGGCGTACGGGGCGTGGTGCGTGCCCTGGTCCACGCTGATCGCGCTGCGCTTCGCCCGGCTGCGGCGGTCGCTGCTCTACGGGCTGGCGGGCGGCCCGCCGTACCCCGGCGCCGAGTCGCTGCACCGCACGGTCGCCTGGTCCGCCGCGCAGATCGACGCCTCCGACCGCGAACACGCCTGGCGGGGCGTCGGCTTACGTACCGTGGCGCGGGCCGCGCGTGGCCTGCGCGACCCGCGGCGCGCCTGGCTCGTGCTCATCTCCCTCGCCCTGACGCTCCCGGCGCTGCTCTTCCTGGCGGTCGGCTCCTTCCCCGCCGGGGCCGCCGTGCGGGGGTACTTCACCTCGGGCGACGGCCCGTACGTCCTGATCGGCTTCGGGATCGCGGGCCTGCTCTGGACCGCCTGGCGGCTCGCCCGCCTGCTGCGCGCCTGGCGGACGACCCGCGGGTTCCCCCACGGCGAGGTGCTCGCCCTGATCCGCCTCCGGATCTGGACCGCGGTGGGCGGCTGCGTCACGGGCGCGCTGCTGTTGCTGAGGCTGGCGGACGGTGCGTCCCCGTCCACCCCGCTCATCCACAACCTCCACCTCCTGGACGCGCTGAACGACTTCACCACCTACCTGGGCTTCGCCCTCCTCCTGCTGTCCCTGCTCGCCCTCCTGCCCTCCGGCGGCGGCCTCGGCCTCGCGCTGGTGGGCGGCGCCCGAGCGGGAGCATTCGCCATCACCCGGGAAGCCGCCGTCCACGCGGCCGTCTACGGCGCCCTGGGCATCGTGCTGATGGCCGCGGCGTCTTCGGGCGGCACCGGGGGAGAAGGCGAAGGCTCCCAGGGCCCGGAGGGGCCAGGTGAGGGAACCATCGATGAGACCGAAAAGGCGTTCAGTCCCAAGGAGCGTAGAATAGCCGAGACATTGCAGTCCGAGGGCAGGAACGTCAAGGCGCTCAAAGAGTCACCTGTGGACGGTGTCAAGACCCCCGATGCTCTCGTGGATGGAGTGCCGACGGAATTCAAGACCCTCCAGCCGGGCGCCGCTCCTAATGCCGTGAAGAATACTCTCAATACAGCGAAGAAGCAGTCCAGGGATGCTGTCGTCGACGCACGGGGGAGCGGGCTGGGCGAGGGCGGGGCGCGAGAGGGGATGGGAAAGTTCCTGCGCAACAATCCGCCTGACCGGATGAATTCCATTCGGATCATTGGTGACGGATTCGATCTCAGGTGGCCATAGGGGAAGTCATGAGCGAGTATCACTACATCTTCATTCATCCGGGTCGGCCCGAACAGCGTCTCATCTCGGATATTTCGTTCGCCTGCGGTGCTGATCTCCGGGCAGTGGACTCTGAGTTCATCGACTATTCCGCTCACCTCGGGCATGCGGCAGTCGAGGTCGAACTCTCGCATGAGTATGAGGAAGACCGCGGGATGCCGTTCGAGAAGTACGACTCGCTGCTGTCGATCCGGGACTTCGCGTCGGACGTGACGCGGCAGGAGAGTCTCGCGCGCACGATCTTCAGAAACCTGGCCTCCCTGGAGCGGTACTCCCTGCTTCTCGTACTGGACCTCCAGGTCCTCCTCGACTCCGCGAACCCCCGGCAAGGGACCGACTCCGGCTGACCGCCCCTGCCGTACCGGAGCGGAGTCGCGGCCGTGGATAGGGTGTTGATCATGTCCTCGCCGCGCGCGGGATGCCTTGGGGGATACAGTCCGGCAGGGGCCACGGCCAGGTACCAGGGGAGGGGCTGGTGTGTTCGAGATCGTGACGGTGAGTGCGCTCACCGCGTTTCTCACGGCGGTGGGCAACGGGGCCGCCGGAGAGGTCGGCAAGCAGGTGCTCGTGTCGACGGGCGCGCTGGTGCGGCGGACCCTGGGGCGGGAGACGCCGCTGCCGAGCACCCCGGAGGGCTGGGAGCTGCTGGCGCGTCAGATGCATCCGCGGCTGAGCGAGGACCCCCGGCGGAGCGAAGAGTTCGCGCAGCTGTCGCGGAGTCTGCCCCAGGTGGCGCTGCGGCCCGGGCCCGGACTGCCGCCCGCCACGCGGAACTTCACCGACCGTCAGGGCGTGCTGCGGCAGCTGCGGCGCGAGGCGACCCGGGCCGCCGCGGGGCGGCCGCGGGTCGCGCTGCTGTACGGGCCGCCCGGGATCGGCACCAGCGCGGTGGCGCTGCACTGGGGTGCCGACCGGATCGCGCGGTACCCCGACGGGCAGTTCTACGTCGACGTGCGCGACGCCCCCGGCGAGAACGGACTGGAACCGGCCACCGTCCTGCTGCGCCTGCTGCGGCAGATGGGCGTCGAGCCCGGCAGCATGCCGCCCACCGAGGCGGGGCGCGAAGAGGCGTACCGGCGGCTGACGGCGGGCCGCCGGGCGCTGGTGGTGATCGACCATGCCTCCTCCGCCGCGCAGGTCCGCGGCCTCATCCCGGCCACCCCGGAGGTGTTCCTGCTGGTCGTCGTGTCCGGCCCGGCGTTCCTGCTGGAGGCCGAGCGGATCGCCGTACCCCCGCTGAAGGACCGGGACGCGGTGCGGCTGCTGCGCACGGTGGCCGGGCCGGAGCCGGTCGCGCGGGCCAAGCCGCACATGCCCGCGCTGCTGGACGGCTGCGCGGGCAACGCCTTCGCGCTCAAGGCCGCCGCGAGGCACCTGCTCACCGGTGAACCGCCCCTCGCGGCACCGGGAGGGCACCCGGTGCGCGGCACGGCCCGGGACGCCTGCCGCCGCCTGCGGCCGGAGGCGGCGCGGCTGTGCCGCCTGACCGCGCTGGGCGGCTGGCCCTCGATCGACGCCCGTCTGGCCGCGGACGCCGCGGGCACGGCCCCGGAGGACGCCGCCCGGATGCTCGCCGAGGCGGCGGACGTCCAGCTGCTGGACCCCGTGGCGGACGGCCGCTACCGCTTCCGGCCCGAGGTGCGCCGCCACCTCGCCGACGCCGCGGGGCCGGAGCACGGCATCCCGGAGTGCACCGCTGCGGTGTCCCGGGCGCTCGACGGCCTGCTCAACCGCGCGCTGCACGCCGCGCACGCCGCCCTGGCGCAGAGCTGGCGCACCGAGCCCGCCCCCACCGAGGGCACCCCGTACGGGAGCGAGGGTGAGGGCATGACCGTGCTGCTCGCCGAGGCGGCCAACCTGGTCCAGGCGGTCTCCGTCGCCGAGGAGTACCAGCACATCGACACCGCGCTGCGCCTGGCCCGCACACTGTGGCCGCTGCAGCTGAAGGCCGGGAAGGTGGACGAGGCGCTGCCCGCCCTCCGCATCGCCGCCCGCTGCGCCGACGAGCACCACCCCGGCACCCGCCTGGCGGGCGCCCTGCACTTCCAGCTCGGCCACTGCCTGGGCGAGCTGAGGCAGTGGGAACGGGCCGAACGCGCGGTGCGCGCCGCCGTCGCCGGTGAGCGGGCGGCCGGCCACGCGCGGGGCGAGGCGTCGTCCGTGGAGATGCTGGGCCTGCTGTGCCTGTACCAGTGGCGGTACGAGGAGGCGTACGAACGGTTCGCCGAGGCGGAGCGCGTCTACGGGCGCATCGGCGCGGGCGGGGAGGGCGCCCGGGACCTGCTGCGCGCCCTCGCCCTGATCCGGCGCCACCAGGGCCGCGCCCTGCGCGGCATGGGGAACCCGGCGGAATCCCGCCTCCGGCTGGAGGCCGCGCGGGACTTCTTCGCGGAGCGGGGCGAGGCGTACAACCTGGCCCGCACCCTCACCGACCTCGCCGAGACGCTGCACGACGCCGGAGACGACGCCGACGCCCTGATGAAGATCGCCGAGGCGGAACGCCTCCTCACCCCGGAGCAGGCCGCCCCTCACCTCGGCTACCTGGCCCGCCTGCGCACGCGCTGCGCGACGTAGCGAGCGGCTTCCCCTCAGCGAAAGCGGGCCGGGGGCACCCCCCTGCCCTCACCCGCGCACCACCCGCACCGTGTGCACCCCACCGGCCGCGTGCACCCGCAACGTCGTCGGCACGGAGACCCCGCCCGCCTGCCACGCGTACAGCGACGACGCGTACGCCGCGGGATCCGCGTCCGTGTCCGCGACGGCCGACAACCGGAGCACGCCATCGCGGCCCCGCGCCCGCACGACGCACCGGTCCGGCCCGGTCACGTACGCGGCCAGCGCACAGCCCGGGTACCGGCGCAGCACCTCCGCCGTCCAGCCCTCCGCGCCGCCGAGGCGCGGATCGTCCGGCGGGCCCTCGCGCACGATCACGTCGGCCCGTGTCAGGTCGCCGGGGTCGCGGGTGTCCTCGTGGACGGCGAGGTGGGCCTCGCCGTCCGCCCCGTACGGGTGGCCCGTGGTGCGCTCGATCCGGACGTCGGCCCCGCTCACCCGCGTACGGACGGTCAGGGGCGCCGTACGCCGCGGCGGGTCGTACCGCGGCAGGGTCAGCCCCTCCAGCAGCGCGGGGCCCATGGGCTCGGGCAGGTCCATCAGCGCGTAGAAGTGCCGCCGCAGCAGCGCCGCCGACGCGCCGGGGGCGGAGCTGGTGAACTCGGCCGGGCCCGCGGCGGGGCGGTGCCGCGCCAGCAGCCGTTCCACCTGATCCCGCAGCGGGCCGTGCGGATCGAGCCGTGGCGCGTCCCGGACGAACGCCGCCACCGGAGCCTGTGGATCGAGCCGGTCCCGCGCGGCGGACGCCAGCAGTACGGGAGTCCCCAGGGCGGCGCCGTAGTACGAGACCGCCCCGAAGTCCCCCACGACGGCGTCGGCGGCGAGCAGGGCCTGCCGCCAGGCGTGCACGGGGTCGATCAGGGTCAGCCCGCTGCGCAGGGCCCGGTCCAGCCAGACGCGGATCTGGCCCGGTCCGTGGCCGTACCAGATGTTGGGGTGCAGCACGGCCGCCAGCCGGTAGTCGTCGGCGGGCAGTTCGGCGGCCAGCCGGGGCAGCAGACCGGGCAGGACGTCCTGGTCGCCGCCGTTGCCGAAGAAGCCCTCCGGGTTCCAGGTGGAGTTCAGTACGACGAGGCGCTGACCCCGGCGCACCCCCAGCGCGCGCCGGAACCGCTCCCGGTGCGGCACGGCGGCCAGCATGCGGTCGAAGCAGGGGTCACCGGCCAGCACGGACGCGGCCGCGGCCGCGGGGCAGGCGCGCCGCAGCCGCTCCAGTTGCTCCGGGTGGGACAGGACGAGCCCGTCCACGAACGGCTCGCCGTCCTCCAGCAGCCACTCCGGCGACAGGCCGAAGGTCGGCTCCCCGTCCGTCCCCGCCCCGCCCTGTCCGGTTTGGTTTGGTTTGGTTTGGTTTGCCAGCCTCTTAGTGTATCCCACCCCGTGGGACAAAACGGTCAACTTGCCCCGCAATCCGTGCAGTTGACCCCCGAAGCTCGCCGAGATCGCCAGGTCCACCGGTGTCGCCAGCGCCTGTTCCCACGGGAGCACCGGCAGTTCCAGATCGGCGAACAGCTCGCGTATCCCGCCCTGGAACGCGGACGACCCCGTCGAGGTGACCAGGAGCTGCACCCGGAAGTCGTCGTGGAAGAGCGGCAGTACGTCCAGCAGGCGTCCGGCGGCGGTGACGTTGTGCACCACGAGGAGGACGCGCCGGCTCGTCGCACGGCTGGCCCAGCGGTCCGCGCCCTGCCCGACCGGCACCCGCAGCGCGGGCGGATCGGCCGACGTCACGGGCTTCCCCTCAGCACTCGATGACGTTGACCGCGAGCCCGCCCCGTGCCGTCTCCTTGTACTTGACCTTCATGTCGGCGCCGGTGTCCTTCATCGTCTTGATGACCTTGTCGAGGGAGACATGGTGGCGGCCGTCGCCGCGCAGCGCCATCCGCGCGGCGGTGACGGCCTTGACCGCCGCCATGCCGTTGCGCTCGATGCAGGGGATCTGGACCAGACCGCCGACCGGGTCGCACGTCAGGCCCAGGTTGTGTTCCATGCCGATCTCGGCGGCGTTCTCGACCTGTTCGGGGGTGCCGCCCAGCACCTCGGCGAGGCCGCCGGCGGCCATGGAGCAGGCGGAGCCGACCTCGCCCTGGCAGCCGACCTCGGCGCCGGAGATGGAGGCGTTCTCCTTGAAGAGCATGCCGATGGCGCCCGCGGCGAGGAGGAAGCGGATGACGCCCTCCTCGTCGGCGCCCGGCACGAAGCGGGTGTAGTAGTGCAGAACGGCCGGGATGATCCCGGCGGCGCCGTTCGTCGGCGCGGTGACGACGCGGCCGCCGGCCGCGTTCTCCTCGTTGACCGCCATCGCGTACAGCGTCACCCACTCCATCGCGCGGGCGGGCGCGTCGCCTTCGGAGCGCAGCGCGCGGGCGGCGTTGGCGGCGCGCCGGCGGACCTTGAGGCCGCCGGGCAGGATGCCCTCCTGGGTGAGGCCGCGGGAGACACAGGACTCCATGACGTGCCAGATCTCCAGCAGGCCCGCGCGGATCTCCTCCTCCGTGCGCCAGGCCTTCTCGTTCTCCAGCATCAGCGCGGAGATGGACAGCCCGGTCTCGCGGGAGATCCGCAGGAGTTCGTCGCCGGTGCGGAAGGAGTGCTTCAGGACGGTGTCGTCGAGCTTGATGCGGTCCTCGCCGACCGCGTCCTCGTCCACGACGAAGCCGCCGCCGACCGAGTAGTAGGTCTTCTCCAGCAGCGGATGGCCGGTCTCGTCGTACGCGAAGAGGGTCATGCCGTTGGCGTGGTACGGCAGGGACCTGCGGCGGTGCAGTATCAGCTGGTCGGACTCGTCGAAGTCGATCTCGTGGCCGCCGTCGATCTCGGCGGCGAGCAGCCGCAGCCGCTTGGTGGCGCGGATGCGCTCCACCTCGCCGTCGGCGGCCTCGACGTCGACATCGCGCGGGGAGTGGCCCTCCAGACCGAGCAGCACGGCCTTGGGGGTGCCGTGGCCGTGGCCGGTGGCGCCGAGCGAGCCGAACAACTCCGCCCGCACCGAGGCGGTGGGGGCCAGCAGCCCTTCGTTCTTCAGCCGGCGGACGAACATCCGGGCCGCCCGCATCGGGCCGACGGTGTGCGAGCTGGACGGGCCGATGCCGATCGAGAAGAGATCGAATACGGAGATGGCCACCGGGGACTCCTTCGTCTGCACGGGGGTGCGTGCGGGTGGTGCGGTGCGGGGGGCGCGCCGGGTGGGCGCGCCCCCCAGGGTCCTGATCCCGGGAGGCCGGGAGGGACCGGGTTACTTCGACAGGTGCGGGTACAGCGGGTGCTTGTCGGCGAGGGCGGTGACCCGCGCCTTCAGCGCGTCGGCGTCGTAGGCGGGCTTGAGCGCCTCGGCGATGATGTCCGAGACCTCGCGGAAGTCCTCGGCGGTGAAGCCGCGGGTGGCCAGCGCCGGGGTGCCGATCCGCAGACCCGAGGTGACCATGGGCGGCCGCGGGTCGTTCGGGATGGCGTTGCGGTTGACCGTGATGCCGACCTCGTGGAGGCGGTCCTCGGCCTGCTTGCCGTCCAGCTCCGAGTTGCGCAGGTCGACCAGGACGAGGTGGACGTCGGTGCCGCCGGAGAGGACGGAGACGCCGGCCTCGGTCACGTCCGCCCGCGTCAGCCGCTCGGCGAGGATCTTGGCGCCCTCGACCGTGCGCTCCTGGCGCTCCTTGAAGGCGGAGCCGGCCGCGACCTTGAAGGACACCGCCTTGGCCGCGATGACGTGCTCCAGCGGACCGCCCTGCTGACCGGGGAAGACCGCCGAGTTGATCTTCTTGGCCAGGTCGGCGGTGGAGAGGATCACGCCACCGCGCGGACCGCCGAGGGTCTTGTGGGTGGTGGTGGTGACGACGTGGGCGTGCGGGACGGGCGAGGGGTGGAGCCCGGCCGCCACCAGGCCCGCGAAGTGGGCCATGTCGACCATCAGGTACGCGCCGACCTCGTCCGCGATCCGGCGGAACGCGGCGAAGTCCAGCTGGCGCGGGTACGCCGACCAGCCCGCGATGACCAGCTTGGGGCGGTGCTCCTTGGCCAGGCGCTCTACCTCGTCCATGTCGACCAGACCGGTCTCGGCGTCCACGTGGTAGGGCACCACGTTGTACAGCTTGCCGGAGAAGTTGATCTTCATGCCGTGGGTGAGGTGGCCGCCGTGGGCCAGGTTCAGACCCAGGATGGTGTCGCCGGGCTGGAGCAGCGCGAACATCGCGGCGGCGTTCGCCTGGGCGCCGGAGTGCGGCTGGACGTTGGCCGCCTCGGCGCCGAAGAGCTCCTTGACCCGGTCGATGGCGATCTGCTCGACCACGTCGACGTGCTCACAGCCGCCGTAGTAGCGGCGGCCGGGGTAGCCCTCGGCGTACTTGTTGGTCAGGACCGAGCCCTGGGCCTCCATGACCGCGGCCGGGGCGAAGTTCTCCGAGGCGATCATTTCGAGGGTGGACTGCTGGCGGTGGAGTTCGGCGTCGACAGCAGCGGCGACGTCAGGGTCGAGCTCGTGCAGGGAGCTGTTGAGAAGCGACATCAGGGTCCCGATCGAAGTAGGAGGGTCAGTTGTCGGAGAAGGCGGCGTATTCCTCGGCGGAGAGCAGGTCGCCCGGCTCGTCCGTCACCTTCACCTTGAACAGCCAGCCGCCCTCGAAGGGGGCGGAATTCACCAGCGCCGGGTCGTTCACCACGTCCTCGTTGATGTCGGTGACCTCGCCGGAGACCGGCGCGTACAGGTCGCTGACCGACTTCGTGGACTCCAGCTCGCCGCAGGTTTCACCGGCGGCGACGGTGGAGCCGACATCCGGGAGCTGGACGTACACGACATCGCCGAGCGCGTTGGCCGCGTATTCGGTGATGCCGATCGTCGACACGCCGTCCTGGTCGGCGGCCGACAGCCACTCGTGCTCCTTGCTGTAGCGCAGCTGCTGGGGGTTGCTCATGGTCCGATTCTCCTGGATGGGGGGGAGTGCTTGGGAAACGGGTCTTCAGTGGTGAGACGGGGGCTTCAGCGCTCGCGGCGGTAGAAGGGGAGCGCGACCACCTCGTACGGCTCCCCGGTACCGCGGATGTCCACCGACACCCCCGGGCTGCCGGGCGCGGCGTGCTCCGCGTCCACGTACGCCATGGCGATCGGCTTCCCCAGCGTCGGGGACGGGGCGCCCGAGGTGACCCGGCCGATCTCCGAGCCGTCGGGGCCCACCACGGCGTACCCGGCGCGCGGCACCCGGCGGCCTGCGGCGACCAGGCCGGTCAGCGTGCGCGGCGGCCGGGCCTCGGCCTCGCGCGCCGCGGCCTCCAGCGCCCCGCGGCCGACGAAGTCACCGGGCTTGCCGAACTTCACCACCCGGCCGAGCCCCGCGTCGAACGGGGTCGTGTCGGTGCTCAGCTCATGCCCGTACAGCGGCATCCCCGCCTCAAGACGCAGCGTGTCCCGGCAGGACAGCCCGCACGGCACCAGGCCCACCGGGGCGCCCGCCTCGGTCAGCGCCTGCCAGACCCGCTCGGCGTCGTCCGGCGCGACGAACAGCTCGAAGCCGTCCTCGCCGGTGTAGCCGGTGCGGGCGATCAGGGCGGACGCGCCCGCGACGGTCCCCGGCAGCCCCGCGTAGTACTTCAGCCCGTCCAGGTCGGCGTCGGTCAGCCCCTTGAGGATCCCGGGGGACTGCGGCCCCTGGACGGCGATCAGCGCGTACGCGTCGCGGTCGTCGCGTACGGCGGCGTCGAAACCGGTGGCGCGCTCGGTCAGCGCGTCCAGCACCACCTGGGCGTTCGAGGCGTTCGCCACGACCAGGAACTCCTGCTCGGCGAGCCGGTAGACGATCAGGTCGTCGAGGATGCCGCCCTCGCCGTCGCAGATCATGGTGTAGCGGGCGCGGCCCACGGCGAGCGCCGAGAGATGGCCGACCAGGGCGTAATCGAGGGCGTCCGCGGCCTGCGGCCCGGTGAGAGCGATCTCACCCATGTGGGAGAGGTCGAAGAGCCCGGCGCGGGTGCGCACCGCGGTGTGCTCATCGCGCTCACTGCCGTACCGCAGCGGCATGTCCCAGCCCGCGAAGTCGGTCATGGTGGCGCCGAGCGCACGGTGGACCGCGTCCAGCGCGGTGCGGCGGGGCGTGGGCGGGGCGTCGGTCATGGTGCGGCTCCCAGGGGCATGATCACGGCGATGACGGGACGGGTGGGGCGGATGGGACGACAAGGACGGCACAGCGTCCTCCCCATCTGTCATCGGAACCTGAGAGGTTCGCCGTGACCCATCCCGCGCTGCGGGGCTGGCCGGCTTGCACCTTGGGTGGAGCCACCGTGAGTGGCCCGCTTTTCAGATCTGCCTCGTCCGTGCGGTATCGGGGCCTGAGAGATTCAAGGGAGGGCTTGCTCCTTCGGCGCCTTGGGAAGACCGGCGGACTGCCGGTGACCAAGGACTCTCCCGCGCGGATTCGAGCGGCCGGTATGCAGTTGGCGCGGCCATCATCGCATGTCCGCTCCGGAAGGGAACCCCCCACTGTGAGCGGGGTCGCGCCGGGGCCTCCTTGATGGACATTACCTTTTCTTGACACTCTCGGGGTACGCAGCCGCTTGACCGACCTTGGAGGACGATCACGGTGCACGGGCAGGGAACATTCGCGACCACCCGAGGAACCCTGCCCGCGCGGCAGGAGCGGACGCGCTCAGGAGGCACGGTCAGACCGGACCGGCGCTCCGTGCACGACCTGCGCGGCGGAGTGGGGGCGGAGCTGCGCTACCCGGCACGTGACCTGATCATCGCCTCCGGGCTGCCCGGCAGCGGCAAGACCACCCTGATCAACCGGGTGGTCCCCGGGGCCGACCCGAGCGGCACGGCCGTGGTCCGGGTGGACTCGCAGCACACCCGGGAGGCGTGGGAAAGACGCATGCCGCGCTGGCTGCCGTACGCGGTCTACCGGCCGCTGGTCCGCTGCGCCCACTACGCGGGGCTGCGCCGGGCGCTCGCCTCCGGCGCGAGCGTCGTCGTCCACGACTGCGGCTCGCAGCCCTGGGTGCGCCGCTGGCTGGCCCGGGACGCCCGGCGCACCGGCCGCGGGCTGCATCTGGTGCTGCTGGACGTGGACCCCGCGGTCGCCCTGGAGGGCCAGGCCGCCCGCGGCCGGGGCGTCTCCGGCTTCGCCTTCGGGCGGCACCGGCGGGCGATGCGCCGGCTGGTGGCGCGGGTGGAGGGCGGGCAGCCGCCCGAGGGCTGCGCTTCGGCCGTTCTGCTGGACCGGGCAACCGCGAGCGTGCTGCGGGGCATCTCCTTCGAGTGACATACGAGTCGGGCACCAGGCCGACGGACGGGCGAAATTCGGCCATCTGGGTGTGACGGAGCGTGAGGACGCCGTGGTGAGGCCGTCTCCGGTCGTGCTTCCGGCGTGAGGAAGTGCTGTGGAGATGCCCGGGCGGCCCATGGCCTTCCGCCGCGCAGCCGTTAGGGTGCTCGTGCAGGTCGGACGAGATGGCGGTTGGACGAAGATGAGTATCCCGGAGCACCAGGGCACAACCCCCGCTCACGGAGGATTTCCCGACGGCGCTTATCCGGCGTTCCCCGGCAATGAGCTGGAAGAGGTGCTCGCGGCCTCGATCGGGGTGCCGGGTGCGGGAGCGCGGATCGTCGAAACCCTCGCCCGCAGCTTTGTCTGGATCCCGCTGCCGAACGGCGGCGGCCCCGACAGCCGCAGCCTCGACCTGCCCACCCTGGAGATCGAGGGCCAGGCCTACGTGCCCGTCTTCAGCTCCGAGCAGCAGTTCCTGCAGATCGTCGGCGCCCACATGTCGTTCACGATCGCCCCGGCCGTCGAGTTCGCCCGCGGGCTGCCGCCGCAGCTCGGCATCGCGGTGAACCCGGACGGGCCGGTCGGCGTCCCGCTGCCGCCGTCCGCGGTCGAGGAGCTGTGCAAGTCCGGGCGCAGCGAGCTGGACGGCCCCGCGCGCGGGGGCCGGGTGCGGCTGTTCGAGCCCGACTGGCAGGAGGAGCCGGTCGACTTCCTGGCCGCCGCCGGGATCGAGTTCACGAAGGAGCCCGGGGTACGCACCGCGCGGCGCGCGCTGGCCAGCGTCGAGGGCGATCAGCCTGCGCTCTTCGTCGGGGTGCAGCTGGACGCGCCGGGCCCGGAGGGGCAGGCCCTCGCGGTGGAGGCGCTGGGCCGGGCACTCGGGGCGGTGCCGGTGCCGTGGATCGTTCAGCTCGTCGCGCTGGACGTCGCGCAGGGTGATCCCGTGGCCACCTGGATGCTGGAGCGCGTTCGGCCGTTCTACGACCGTGACCTGTGACGCACTCCGGGGACGGCCACGGGGGCCCGTAAGCTGGTTGGATGACCAGTCGGGGCGGCGCGCGTCCCGGTGAGGTGCGGGCAAGGCCGAGAGAGGGGCGGACCCAGGTGAGCGCGGGCGCGGATTGGGGGGCGGCTGCCGGTCAGGTCGAGCGAATGCTGCAGCAGGTCGCTCCCGGCCGGTACGACGCCTACGAGGCGCTGCTGCACGCCCTCGCCGAGGGCCAGGTCTGGATGCTGCTGTGGCACGGCGCGCCCGGCGATCCCGACGCCCAGTACGGCAACATGGACGTGGACGGCCATGGTTACGCACCGTGTGTGACCTCCGCCCAGGAACTCGCCGCCAGTGGCTGGAATCGTGCGCACGAGGTGGTGGACGCGCGCCGGATCGCCGACTCCCTCTACCGCGACCACTACGGCCTGTGGCTCAACCCGCACGCCCCCGGCGGCGGCGTCGGCATCCCCTGGCTCGATCTGCGGCGGATCGCGGGCGGGCTGGACCGGCTGCCCGCCGGCCCGCTGCGGCTGACCGAGCCCGCCATCGAAATCCCGCAGTTCTACGCCCTGTTGGGGCAGAACGCGCACCGCACCGCCGCGGTGCGCTCGTTGCGCCGGGCCTGGGTGCAGCCCGCGCTGGGCGCCCCGTATCTGGCCATCGGGCTCGACCTGTACGACAACGGCCAGCAGGCCGTGGAGTCGGTGCGGCTGATGATGCAGCAGTCGGTCGGCGTGGTGCCGGAGGGGCTGCCGGTCTCCACGGTCGAGCTGTCGGACGAGCACGACCCGGTCGCGATGTGGATGCGGGCCCACGCCCGGCCGTTCTTCGACCGCGACGCCTACAACGCCGCGCCCCCGCCGCCGCCCCCGTCGTACGGGTACGGCTATCCGCCGCCGCGTCACGCCTACTGAGCCGCCGCGCCGCCGGGCGCGCTGAGCCGGCTTCCGCACCGCCCCACCGCGCATCGCCCGTGGTGGGGCGGTTGTTACTGATGCGTTCACGGGTCACAACTGTCCGTATACCGGAACCGCTTACCGCACATCACGGTTAGGCATCCATTGCCCGTGGGTACTGGCGGGTGATCACAAACGCGATGAAGACTCCCGCTCCAAGGGGCGCGGTTCCATAAAACGACCCCTTTCGCTCACCTTGTGAACTTAAGCCGCCACAGCGGCGAGTCGTGGGCCGGTCACCACCGGTCGAGAGGGGTCCCCACCACGATGACGGCACCATTGCACGGCACGAGCGCCGACGCAGAGCCGGTCGCGACTGCCGATGTAGCGGCGAATGCGGTCACGGCATCGGTCGAGGGAAGATCGCTGCGACAGATCGCCTGGAGACGCCTCAAACGCGACAAGTTGGCGCTTGCGGGCGGAGCCGTGGTCGTCTTCCTCGTGCTAGTGGCGATCTTCGCGCCGCTGATCGTGAGTCTGCTCGGCCACCCGCCCAACGATTTCCACCAGGAGGAGATCGACCCCCTCTTCGGCACCCCCAAGGGCAGCCTGGGCGGCATCAGTTCGGACTTCCTCTTCGGCGTCGAGCCCTCCAACGGCCGCGACGTGTTCAGCCGCGTCGTCTACGGCGCGCGGATCTCGCTGCTGGTGGCCTTCCTCGCGGCCCTGGTCGCCGTCGTCCTCGGCACCGTCTTCGGCATCATCGCCGGATATTTCGGCGGCTGGGTGGACTCGGTGATCAGCCGCGTGATGGACATGCTGCTGGCCTTCCCGCAGCTGCTGTTCATCATCTCCCTGGTCTCGGTGCTCCCGAACGACCTGCTGGGCCTGACCGGCAGCGGGGTGCGCATCGCGGTACTGGTCTGCGTCATCGGCTTCTTCGGCTGGCCGTACGTCGGCCGCATCGTGCGCGGCCAGACGCTGTCGCTGCGCGAGAAGGAGTACGTGGAGGCCGCGCGCAGCCTCGGCGCCGGCCGCCGCTACATCCTCTTCCGCGAGCTGCTGCCCAACCTGGTGGCGCCGATCACCGTCTACGCGACGCTGATGATCCCCACCAACATCCTCACCGAGGCGGCCCTCAGCTTCCTGGGAGCGGGCGTGAAGCCGCCGACCGCCTCCTGGGGTCAGATGCTCTCCAAGGCGGTGGGCACCTACGAGGACGACCCCATGTTCATGATCATCCCGGGTGCGGCGATCTTCATCACCGTGCTGGCCTTCAACCTGTTCGGCGATGGCGTCCGCGACGCCCTCGACCCCAAGGGCACCCGTTGAGACGCCCCGGCCGCGGATGTCAGGCGGCTCCCCGAAGCTTTCCCCGCGCCATGCCACGTACCGCTATCCCGGAGGTTGCAGGAACCATGAAACCCCTACGTTCGTCGAGAAGCAGGCGGATCGTCGGCGCGACGGCTGTCGTCTGCGCCCTGCTCGCCACCGCGGCGTGCGGCGGCGGCAGCGACGAGAAATCCTCCGGTGCCGGATTCAACGCGGGGGCGAAGGGCGTCGCCAACAAGTCCACCAAGAAGGGCGGCACCCTCAAGTTCATCAACAAGCAGAACTTCGACTCGCTCGACCCGCAGCGCCAGTACTACGGCTTCGCCTGGGACTTCGCCCGTTTCTACTCGCGTCAACTCATCACGTACGCGCCGAAGCCGGGTGAAGCCTCCAACGAGCTGGTCCCCGACCTGGCCACCTCCACCGGCAAGATCAGCGACGGCGGCAAGACGTACACCTACACCCTGCGCGACGGGATCACCTGGGAGGACGGCTCGCCGATCACCTCCAAGGACATCAAGTACGGCATCGAGCGCATCTGGGCCAAGGACGTGGTCTCCGGCGGCCCCGGCTATCTGCGCCAGGTCCTCGACCCCAAGGGCGAGTACCCGGGCCCGTACAAGGACAAGTCCAAGGACAAGCTCGGGCTGAAGGCGATCGAGACGCCGGACGACAAGACCATCACCTTCCGTCTCGCCCAGCCCAACGGTGACTTCGAGCAGATGCTCGCGATGCCCACCGGCTCCCCGGTCAAGCGGGAGAAGGACACCGGCGCCCAGTACACCAACCGGCCGTTCTCCTCCGGCCCGTACAAGGTGCAGTCCTTCACCCCGGGCAAGAGCCTGGCCCTGGTGCGCAACGACAAGTGGAAGAAGTCGTCCGACCCGGTCCGCGCCGCCCTGCCGGACCAGGTCACGGTCACCTTCAACTCCAACCTGGAAGCCATCGACAAGCTGCTCATCAAGGGCGACTACGACGTCTTCCTGAGCGCCACCGGCATGGGCCAGTCCGGCCGCGCCGCCGCGCTCAAGGAGCACAAGGGCAACGTCGACAACATGAACACCAACTTCGTCCGGTACGTCGACCTCGCCACCAAGGTGAAGCCGTTCGACAACATCCACTGCCGCAAGGCGGTCTTCTACGCGGCCGACTACACCCAGCTGCAGACCACCCGCGGCGGCCCGCAGGCCGGTGGTGACCTCGCCCCCAACATGCTCCCCAAGACCGTCAAGGGCTCGGACGACTACGACCCGTACGGCGTCATCAAGCGCAAGGGCAAGCCGGACACGGCCAAGGCCAAGGACGAGCTGAAGCAGTGCGGCAAGCCGAATGGTTTCTCCGCCAAGATCGTCTCGCGCACCGACCAGCCGAACGAGACGGCGGCCGCCGAGGCGCTCCAGGAGTCGCTGAGCAAGGTCGGCATCAAGCTCGACATCAACGAGATCGAGGGCGGCTCGTCCGCCGGCATCACCGGCTCCCCGTCCGTGATGCACAAGCGCGGCTACGGCCTCAACATGACCGGCTGGGGCCCCGACTTCCCGACCGGCCAGGGCTTCTCCCGCCCGCTGTTCGACGGCCGCTTCATCGAGCAGACCGGTAACTACAACGTCTCCGAGACCAACGACGCCGCGATCAACAAGGCCTTCGACGACGCGCTCAAGGAGACCGACCCCGCCAAGGCCGGCCAGATCTACACGGAGATGAACCACAAGGTCGCCGACCTGGCCGTCGCGATGCCGTTCCTCTACGAGAAGAACATCACCTGGCGCAGCTCGCGGCTGACCAACGCCTACTCGTCCTCGGCCTACAACGGCCGGTACGACTACGTGTCCCTCGGGGTCAAGTGACGGCCGGCCACCAGCCACCCCACCCCCACCGTCGCTTCATCCGATAGGCCCGAAGGGCAGGTGATGGCCGCGCGTGGCGGTCCCGGAACCCCGGTTCGAGGGGCGACGGGACCGCCACCGGGCCGCGCACAGTGCTTGCTTACGTCATCCGGCGCTTGTCCGCCGTCGTCATGATGCTGCTGGTCGTCACCCTGACGACCTTCGCCATCTTCTTCGTGATCCCGAAGTGGGCCGGTTCCGACCCCGCGCTGCTCTTCGTCGGCAAACAGGCCGACCCCGCGGCCATCGAGGGCATCAGGCAGAAGCTGGGGCTCAGCGATCCGCTCCTGGTGCAGTTCTGGCACTTCGTCGAGGGGCTGTTCGTCGGCCGCGACTACGCCAACGGCTCGGACGTCACCCACTGCCCGATGCCCTGCTTCGGCTACTCCTTCCGCACCGAGCAGGCCGTGTGGCCGCAGCTGACCGACGCCATGCCGGTCACCCTCTCGCTCGCTGCGGGCGCGTGCCTGCTGTGGCTGGTCGGCGGCATCGCCACCGGTGTGGTCTCCGCGCTGCGCCGGGGCACCCTGTGGGACCGCTCGGCGATGACCGCCGCGCTCGCCGGTGTCTCGCTGCCGATCTACTTCACCGGTCTGCTCTCGCTGGCGATCTTCAGTTACCAGCTGAAGTGGGTCGACGTGGACTACAAGGGGCTCGGCGACGACCCCGCCAAGTGGTTCGAAAGCCTGATCCTGCCGTGGATCACGCTCGCCTTCCTCTACGCCGCCATGTACGCCCGGCTCACCCGCGCCACCATGCTGGAGATCATGGGTGAGGACTACATCCGCACCGCCCGCGCCAAGGGGCTGCGGGAACGGACGGTCATCGGGCGGCACGCGATGCGCTCCACCTGGACCCCGATCCTCACCCTGCTCGGCCTGGACCTGGGCGCGCTGCTCGGCGGCGCGGTGCTCACCGAGAGCACCTACAACCTGCCCGGCCTCGGCCGGCTCGCGGTGAACGCCATCAGCGACAAGGACCTCCCGGTCATCCTGGGCGTCACCCTGATCGCCGCGCTGTGCATCGTGGTCGCCAACCTCGTCGTGGACCTCCTGTACGCCGTCATCGACCCACGAGTGAGGCTCGGATGACCGATCTGAACAAGCCCGCGCCCGACGCCGCGGGCAAGACCCCGGCCGACGCCGCGGGGGAGACCCGGACCGCCGCCGTGGGGGAGGTGGCCGCGGCCGGTTCGCCCGCCCCGACGGCCTTCCTCGAAGTGCGCGATCTGCGGGTCCACTTCCCGACCGACGACGGGCTGGTCAAGTCCGTGGACGGGCTCAGCTTCCGGCTGGAGAAGGGCAAGACCCTCGGCATCGTCGGCGAGTCCGGCTCCGGCAAGTCCGTCACCTCGCTCGGCATCATGGGGCTGCACACCGCGGGCCAGTACGGCCGCCGCAAGGCCCGGATCTCCGGGGAGATCTGGCTGAACGGGCGGGAACTGCTGGGCGCCGACCCCGACGAGGTGCGCAAGCTGCGCGGCCGCGAGATGTCGATGATCTTCCAGGATCCGCTGTCGGCGCTGCACCCGTACTACACGATCGGCCGCCAGATCACCGAGGCGTACCAGGTCCACCACGACGTCGCCAAGGACGTCGCCCGCAAGCGCGCGGTCGAGATGCTCGACCGGGTGGGCATCCCGCAGCCGGACAAGCGGGTGGACAGCTATCCGCACGAGTTCTCCGGCGGGATGCGCCAGCGCGCGATGATCGCGATGTCGCTGGTCAACAACCCCGAACTGCTCATCGCCGACGAGCCGACCACCGCCCTCGACGTCACCGTCCAGGCGCAGATCCTCGACCTCATCCGGGATCTGCAGAAGGAGTTCGGCTCCGCGGTCATCGTCATCACCCACGACCTGGGCGTGGTCGCCGAACTCGCCGACGACCTGCTGGTGATGTACGCGGGCCGGTGCGTGGAGCGGGGACCCGCCGAGAAGGTCTTCTACGAGCCCCAGCACCCCTACACCTGGGGGCTGCTCGGCTCGATGCCCCGTATCGACCGCGACCAGACCGAGCGGCTGATTCCGGTCAAGGGCTCCCCGCCCAGCCTGATCAACGTCCCGTCCGGCTGCGCCTTCCACCCGCGCTGCCCGTACGCCGACGTCCCCGAAGGCGGCATCACCCGCACCGAGCGGCCGGAGCTGCGCCAGGTGCGGGACGGCGACGAGCACTTCTCCGCCTGCCACATGGCGCGGGAGGACCGTACGCGGATCTGGACCGAAGAGATTGCGCCGAAGCTGTGACGACGGACTCCCAGGGCACGAAAGACGTGAAGGATCCGAAGATGACGGTCCCGGAGCAGGCGACCACCACCGCCGAGCCCCTGCTCACGGTGTCCGGCCTGGTCAAGCACTTCCCCATCAAGAAGGGGCTGCTGCAGCGCCAGAGCGGCGCGGTGCAGGCGGTCGACGGCCTCGACTTCGACGTGCGCCAGGGGGAGACCCTGGGCGTGGTCGGCGAGTCGGGCTGCGGCAAGTCCACCATGGGACGGCTGATCACCCGGCTGCTCGAACCCAACTCCGGGAAGATCGAGTTCGAGGGCAAGGACATCACGCACCTGGGCACCGCCTCGATGCGCCCGATGCGCCGCGACGTCCAGATGATCTTCCAGGATCCGTACTCCTCGCTGAACCCCCGGCACACCGTCGGCGCGATCGTCGGCGCGCCCTTCCGGCTGCAGGGCGTCACCCCGGAGGGCGGCATCAAGGCGGAGGTGCAGCGGCTGCTGGCGCTGGTCGGCCTCAACCCCGAGCACTACAACCGCTATCCGCACGAGTTCTCCGGCGGCCAGCGGCAGCGCATCGGCATCGCCCGGGCGCTCGCGCTCAAGCCCAAGCTGGTCGTGGCCGACGAGCCGGTCTCCGCGCTGGACGTCTCCATCCAGGCCCAGGTGGTCAACCTGCTGGACGACCTCCAGGACGAGCTGGGCCTGACGTACGTGATCATCGCGCACGACCTGTCCGTCATCCGGCACGTCTCGGACCGGATCGCGGTGATGTACCTCGGGAAGATCGTCGAACTGGCCGACCGCAAGGCCCTGTACGAGACCCCCATGCACCCGTACACCAAGGCGCTGCTCTCCGCGGTGCCGGTGCCCGACCCCCGGCGGCGCGCCCGGCGCGAGCGCATCCTGCTCAAGGGCGATGTGCCCTCGCCGATCTCGCCGCCGTCCGGCTGCCGCTTCCACACCCGGTGCTGGAAGGCGACCGAGGTGTGCAAGCGGGAGGAACCGCCGCTGGTGGCGCTCGCCACCGGCCACCAGGTGGCCTGCCACCACCCCGAGAACGCGCCCGGCCAGGCACCCGGCCAGGTCGCCGGACCGGTGCGGAGCGCGACGAAGAAGACCGAGAGCTGAGACGGGGCGGGCGCGGCGGCATCGTCGGATAACAATGTCGGGTGCTCATCGAACTGGTCTCCCCGTCCGTCCAGCACGCGTTCGAGGTCGTCGGGATCTTCGTCTTCGCGATCTCCGGTGCGCTGCTCGCGGTGCGCAAGAACTTCGATGTCTTCGGCATGGCGGTGCTCGCCGAGGCCACCGCGCTGGGCGGCGGGGTGTTCCGGGACCTGGTGATCGGCGCGGTGCCGCCCGCCGCCTTCGTCGACCTCGGCTACTTCTTCACCCCGCTCGTCGCCACCGTCATCGTCTTCTTCCTGCACCCCCAGGTCGAGCGGATCACCCGGGCGGTGGGCGTCTTCGACGCGGCCGGGCTGGGGCTGTTCTGCGTCGAGGGCACCGTGAAGGCGCACCAGCACGGGCTCGGCCTGACCTCGTCCGTCACCCTCGGCATGGCGACCGCGGTCGGCGGCGGCGTGCTGCGCGACGTCCTCGCCCATGAGGTGCCCTCGCTGCTGCGCTGGGACCGCGACCTGTACGCCGTCCCGGCCATCGTGGGCGCGTCCATAGCGGCCCTGCTCATCCACTTCGGCGCGCTCTCCGGGGCCACCAGCGCCCTCGCGGCCGTGGTGGCCTTCGTCGCCCGGCTGGCGGCGATGCGGTACGGATGGCGGGCGCCGCGCGCGTGGAACCGTCGCAGCACGGCGACCGAAGACGTCTGACCGAGGCTACATTCCCTTGCGGCTATATACCGCGCAAGCTATATTCTCCTTCATGCCCATACCGTTCGACGTGCTCGCGGAGCCGAGCCGACGGCAGATCCTGGACCTCCTCCTGGAGCGCCCCCGCCTGGTCGGCGAGCTGACCGACCAGCTCGGGCTGACCCAGCCCGGCACCTCCAAGCACCTGCGGGTGCTGCGCGAGGCCGGGCTGGTGCGGGTGCGCCGGGACGCCCAGCGGCGGTGGTACGAGCTGTGCCCCGAGCCGCTGGCCGAGATCGACGCCTGGCTCGCCCCGTACCGGCGGCTGTGGACCGACCGCCTCGACGCGCTGGAACGCCACCTCGACGGAGAAGAGCCATGAAGGACACCCTCAGCCAGTCCGGCGGCGGCCGCTCGGCCCTGCGCCTGGAGCGCCGCATCGCCCATCCCCCGGAGCGGGTCTGGCAGGCCCTGACCGACCCGGCCGAACTGGCCCACTGGTTCCCCTCCGAGGTCCGGGTGGACCTCGAGGTCGGCGGCCGGATGGGCTTCGTCTTCCCCGGCCGGGAGGCCCCCGACATGGAGGGCGTGGTCACCGAGCTGGACCCGCCCCGTGTCTTCGCCTTCACCTGGGGCGACGACCAGCTCCGCTGGGAACTGCGCCCCGACGGCGACGGCTGTCTGCTGACCCTCACCCACACCTTCGGCGACCGCTTCGGCGCCGCGAGCTTCGCCTCCGGCTGGCACGCCTGCATCACCACCCTCGCCGCGCTGCTCGACGGCGAGGAGTCCGCCCCGGGCGACATGGCCGAGCTGCACGAGTCGTACGTCGAGGCGTTCGGCCTGGCCGAGGGCGCGGTGGAGACCACCGAGGACGGCGGCTGGCGGCTGCGCTTCGAGCGCCAACTGGTCCGCCCCGCCGAGACGGTGTGGCAGGCGCTGGCCGGGCAGACCGGCGCGGCCGGGCTCACGGCCGGGGAGCCGGTGCCGTTCGGATTCCGCACCGAGGGGGTCCCGGCGGGCGCGATCACCGAGGCCGAGCCGCCCCGGACGCTGTCCTACGACTGGGAGCGCGCCGGGCGGCCCGCCGGCCGGGTCCGCTGGGAACTGGCCCAGGGCACGGGCCACGGCGCCCGCCTCATCCTCACCCAGACCGGCCCGCCGGACGCGGAGCAGGAGCGGATCCGCTCCCTCACCGCCTGGCGCCGCCACATCGCCCTCCTGGCCGCCAAGCTGCTGCGCATGCGGGGGTGATCTCGCGGCACGCGGCGCCGCGAGCATCTGGCGCACGCAGGGCCGTCCGGCGCCTCGGCCCACGTCCCGGCGCGAGGCCGCCCAGTCCCCGGCCCCGCGGTGAAGCTCCCGCAGCCCTCATCCGGCCCGGTGCTTGAAGCCGCCGGCCGGGGGCGGGGGGCCCGGCGCTCCCAGCCGGTCCGGCGCTTGGGTCCGGCGCTCCCAGCCGGTCCGGCGCTTGAGGGCCGGGGTCCAGGGGCGGAGCCCCGGCGGGGTGTGGGGCGCAGCCCCGGTTTCGGGAAGGGGCGGGGTGGGGGAGTAGCCCGCCGCAGGCGCACCCCACCCGCACCGGCACCGCCACCTCACCCCTCCCCGAGAAACCCCCACACCGCGGCCATCAGCTCCGCCGGCGCATCCTCCTGCACCAAATGCCCCGCGCCCTCGATCAACCGCACCCGCGCCCCCGGAATCCGCGCCGCCAACTCCTCCGCGTGCGCGACCGGAATCCACGCATCCTCCGTGCCCCAGCACACGAGCACCGGCCCCGGCACCGAAACCTCCCCGTACCGTCCCTCGATCTCATCGATGAACCGCTGGTCGTTCTGCGCGATCTGCCGGTAGAAGGCGGGCTGCCCCGACTCCCCGCACCACGGTTCGACGAGCCGCTCCAGAACCTCCGACCGCAGCCCCGGCCCACCCGTGGACCCGATGTACTCCCGCACCAGTGCCCGATGCAGCGCCGACGGCAACCGCTCGAAGACCTCGAGGTGACCGCCGAACAGCTGGTACGCGGCGGAGCCGAACGGCGGCAGGGCGACGGGATCGACCAGGGCCAGCCGCCGGTAGCGCACCCCGTGCAGCAGATGCGCCCGCAGCGCGACACACCCGCCGAAGTCATGAGCGACAACGGTCGGTTCGGTCAGCCCCCAGTGGTCGAGCAGCTCACCGAAGACCCGCCCCTGCGCGGCCAGTGAGACATCCTGACCAGCTCGCTTCTCGGAGGCCCCGTAGCCCGGCATGTCCCAGACGTACACCCGCCACCGGTCGGCGAGGGCGCGGGCGAAGGCCCGCCAGACGTACGAGGAGAACGGCGTGCCGTGCAGGAGCACCACCGGCGGGGCGTCCGGCGCGCCCAGAACGGCCCAGCGGACCTCGCCGGAGGCGCTGCGATACGTGCGGTCCAGTTCCCAGTCATCAGCGGCTGTCATGAGTAAAACTCTAGACACTCCTTACCGAAGAAAAAAGGGGCCGCGCGCACTCCGCGTCCACGCACCCGGTACGGCCTCGCCCCACGGCTCGTAGAATCGAGCTCACCATGGCTTATCTCGACCACGCCGCCACCACCCCGATGCTTCCGGAGGCGGTGCAGGCGATGACCGCCCAGCTCGCCGTCACCGGTAACGCGTCCTCCCTGCACGCCGCCGGCCGGCGGGCCCGCCGTACCGTCGAGGAGTCCCGCGAATCCCTCGCCGAGTCACTGGGCGCGCGCCCCAGCGAGGTCGTCTTCACCTCGGGCGGGACCGAGGCCGACAACCTCGCCGTCAAGGGGCTCTACTGGTCCCGTCGCGACGCCGACCCGGCCCGCACCCGGTTGCTCGCCAGCCCGGTCGAGCACCACGCCGTGCTCGACGCGGTCGACTGGCTCGCCGAGCACGAGGGCGCGAGGGTCGAGTGGCTGCCGGTCGACGCGTACGGGCGCGTCCACCCGGAGGCGCTGCGCGAGGCGATCGCCCGCGACCCCGCGGACGTCGCCCTCGCGACCGTCATGTGGGCCAACAACGAGATCGGCACCATCCAGCCGGTGCGCGAACTCGCCGACGTAGCGGCGGAGTTCGATGTTCCGCTGCATGCCGACGCGGTCCAGGCCTTCGGTCAGCTCGACGTCGGTTTCGCCGCCTCCGGCCTGGCCGCCATGACGGTCAGCGGCCACAAGATCGGCGGTCCGTACGGCATCGGCGCGCTGCTGCTGGGCCGCGAGTACGCCCCCGTGCCCGTCCTGCACGGCGGTGGCCAGGAGCGCCAGGTGCGCTCGGGCACCCTCGACGTCCCCGCCGTCGCCTCCTTCGCCGTGGCCGGTGCGTACGCCGCCGAGCACCGCGAGGAGTTCGCGCGCGAGATCGGCGCGCTGCGCGACGCGCTCATCACCGCCGTCCGCACCGCCGTCCCCGAAGCGGTCCTCGGCGGCGACCCCGATCCGGGCGGCCGCCTCCCGGCCAACGCCCACTTCTCCTTCCCCGGCTGCGAGGGCGACTCGCTGCTCCTGCTGCTGGACGCGCGGGGCATCGAATGCTCCACCGGCTCGGCCTGCACCGCCGGGGTCGCCCAGCCCAGCCATGTGGTGCTGGCCACCGGCACCGACGCGGCCCTGGCGCGCGGCACCCTGCGCTTCTCGCTCGGCCATACGTCGACCAAGGCCGATGTCGAGGCGGTGGCGGAGGCGATCGGCCCGGCCGTGGAACGGGCGCGCAGCGCGGGACTCAGCTGACCGGCGGGACCGCGCTGCCGACGGGCGAGATCGCCTGAGCGACGCGACCCCCGCGCTCACGTGGCGATCCGCACCGCCCGCACCAGCTCCAGATAGCGGTCCCAGTCCCAGTGGCGGCCGGGGTCGGTGTGGTCGGTACCCGGCACCTCCGAGTGGGCCACGATGTGCTCGCGGTCCCGCTCCATCCCGTAGCGCTCGCAGATCGCCGCGGTCAGCCGGGCCGAGGACCGGTACATGGCGTCCGTGAAGTCCTGCGGCCGGGTGACGAACCCCTCGTGCTCGATGCCCACGCTGCGCTCGTTGTACGAGCGGTTGCCCGCGTGGAACGCCACGTCCAGCTCGCGGACCGTCTGCGCTATGTGCCCGTCGCGGCGCACCACATAGTGCGCTGCGGCGCGGTGCCCGGGGTCCCGGAAGACCTTGAGCGCGTCCTCGTAGGAGCCCTGCACGACATGGATCACCACCCGGTCCACCGTGTAGTCGTACGGCCGGTCGGCGCGCCGGTAGTTGGCCCCGGAGGCCGCCACCCAGTCCGCGCCCGGGTGGTCGACGGCGCCCTCCTTCCGCGGCCGTTGCTCACCGGGCATCCGCCACCACAGGTGCTCCAGGCTGTCCCGCGCGGCATACCCGGCGATCCCGGCCGCGCCGAGACCGGCCGCGGTACCGCCCAGCAGCAGCGTGCGCCGGCTCATGCGGCGGCGCACGCCGCCGTTGGTTTCGCTCACGCAGGCTTCAACGCGCGAGCCCACGCGTGCGGTTCCGCCGCTTGCGGATCATGGCGCGAACCGTACGCCGACGGGTAGCTGAATATTGAACCAACGGCGAGGATCACCCGTAGCCCGAGGACAACGAGTCGACGAGGAGCCGCCGTATGCGCGTCGGGTTCACCCTTCCCCAATTCGGTGATCTTGCCCACCATCCGCAGCACGTCACACGGTTCGCGCAGCAGGCCGAAGCGCTCGGCGCGGACAGCCTGTGGGTCGGCGACCGGCTGCTCGCCCCGGTCGATCCGAAGGTCGGCTACGCCGGTACGGATGTCATCCCGCCGGAATTCCGCTCCGCCCTGGACCCGTTCGCCCTGCTGGCCGCCGCCGCCGCGGTCACCGAACGCGTCCAGCTCGGCACCAACGTCATCAACGCCCCCTGGTACGCGCCCGCGCTGCTCGCCCGCTCCCTCACCAGCGTCGACCTGCTGAGCGCGGGACGTCTGCTGGTCGGCCTCGGCACCGGATGGTCGCCCGAGGAGTACGAGACGACGGGCATCCCCATGGCCGAGCGCGGCCGCCGGCTCGACGAATGCCTGGACGTGCTCACCGCCTGGTGGACGACGAACCCGGTCGAGTACCGCGGCGAACACTGGACCGTGCCCGCCAGCCACATCGACCTCAAACCCGCCGGCCGCCCCGGCCCACCGGTCTACCTGGGCGCCTTCGCCCCCGCCGCCCTCGCCCGGGTCGCCCGGCGCGCCGACGGCTGGCTGCCCATCGCGCTCGTCGGCGCGAAGTACGCCGGGACCGACCAGATCGCCGCCCTCGCCCGGAACCTGGCCGGGCTGCGGGAGACCGTCGAGCGGGAGGGACGGGATCCGGCCCGTTTCGGCGCGATCCTCCGCGTCAACCCCGACGCTGACGCCTCGGTCGAGGACATCGCGGCCACGATCACGCGCGCGGAGCGGGAGGCGGGCGTCGAGCACTGCTTCGTCGAGCTGTCCTATCTCGCCAAGGATGCCGATCAGGCCCTTGACCTGGCCGGACGCGTGCTGGAGAGCGTCCGCGCCGGCTGAGCGCGGAACCCGTTATTCGTTCCCAGCGGAGCGAATTATGCTGGCTGGGTTATGACTGAATTCCCCGGTGCGCCCACAGGTCCCCGCGACGGCCGTCGCCTGCGCGTCCTCGCCGCCATGTCCGGCGGCGTGGACTCGGCGGTCGCCGCCGCGCGGGCGGCCGAGGCGGGCCACGATGTGACCGGCGTCCACCTCGCGCTCTCCGCCAACCCGCAGTCCTTCCGTACCGGCGCCCGCGGCTGCTGCACCATCGAGGACTCGCGCGACGCCCGCCGGGCCGCCGATGTGATCGGCATCCCGTTCTATGTGTGGGACCTGGCCGAGCGGTTCCGCGAGGACGTGGTCGAGGACTTCATCGCCGAGTACGAGGCGGGCCGCACCCCCAACCCCTGCCTGCGCTGCAACGAGAAGATCAAGTTCGCCGCGCTGCTGGACAAGGCCCTCGCGCTCGGCTTCGACGCCGTGTGCACCGGCCACTACGCCACGGTCGTCCGCCGCGAGGACGGCGCACTGGAGCTGCACCGGGCCAGCGACATGGCCAAGGACCAGTCGTACGTCCTCGGCGTGCTGGACGAGCGGCAGCTCGCCCACGCCATGTTCCCCCTCGGCGACACGCTGACCACCAAGGACGAGATCCGCGCCGAGGCCGAGCGGCGCGGTCTGGCCGTCGCCAAGAAGCCCGACAGCCACGACATCTGCTTCATCGCGGACGGCGACACCCAGGGCTTCCTCGCCCGTCACCTCGGCACCGCCGAGGGCGACATCGTCGACGAGGGCGGCCACAAGCTCGGCACCCACGAGGGCGCGTACGGCTTCACCATCGGCCAGCGCAAGGGGCTGCGCATCGGCCACCCGGCGCCCGACGGCAAGCCGCGGTACGTGCTGGACATCTCCCCGGTGAACAACACGGTCACCGTCGGCCCCGCCGAGGCCCTGGACGTCTCGGCGCTCACCGCCATCAAGCCCCGCTGGTGCGGCGCCGCGCCCACCGGCCCCGGCACCTACACCGCCCAGCTCCGCGCGCACGGCGGCGAGACCGAGGTGACGGCCGAGCCGGTCGGCGGCGAGCTGCGGGTGACCTTCGCCGAGCCGGTCCGCGGAGTGGCCCCGGGCCAGGCGATCGTGCTCTACGACGGCACCCGCGTCGTGGGCTCGGCGACCATCGCGGCGACGGAGCGGTCCCGCCCCGCCGTACAGGCGTAACGGGGCGAAACGCTAAAGAACAGCATAAAGCGGTGTATTCCAGATAGGCCCGTCCGTGTTCCCTGGTATTTACATACAATTGGCCTCGTGGGTGGCATAGATCACGCGACTTCGGGGAGGCGCACTTCTGGACACGGGTGCCGTTGTCCGCTGTCTCAGCACCGGAGGTTTCGTTATTTCTGCGCGATCTGTCCAGAAATTCGGAGACAATCCATTCGAGGTCAGGGACACCGATCACTACACCGAGGAGTACGTACCAAGCTTCGTTGAAAAATGGGACTCGCTCATCGACTGGGAAAAGCGATCGGAAAGTGAGGGTACGTTCTTCATTGACCTCCTGCGGGAGCGTGGCGTAAAGACGGTCCTCGATGTGGCCACGGGGACCGGGTTTCATTCGGTACGGCTCCTGGAAGCCGGATTCGAGACCGCGAGCGTCGACGGAAGCGCCGAAATGCTCGCCCAGGCGTTCGACAACGGGCTCAAGCACGGCGAGCACATCCTCCGCGTCGTCCAGGCCGACTGGCGCTGGCTCAACCGCGATGTGCACGGCCAGTACGACGCCATCGTCTGTCTCGGCAATTCCTTCACGCACCTCTTCTCGGAGCGTGACCGGCGCAAGGCCCTCGCCGAGTTCTACGCGATGCTCAAGCACGACGGCATCCTCATCCTGGACCACCGCAACTACGACGCGATGCTCGACAACGGCTTCACCAGCAAGCACGTGTACTACTACTGCGGCGAAGACGTCGCGGTCGAGCCGGAGCACGTCGACGAGGGGCTGTGCCGCATGCGCTACAGCTTCCCCGACGAATCCGTCTACCACCTCAACATGTTTCCGCTCCGCAAGGACTACACGCGGCGGCTCATGCAGGAGGTCGGCTTCCAGCGGATCGAGACGTACGGCGACTTCCAGCACACCTACCGGGAGGAGCGGCCCGACTTCTTCATTCACGTCGCGGAGAAGGAGTACATCGCGACGGACGAGCCGACCCCGGACTATTCCGCGACCGTCGGCACCGCCCGCGCCTACTACAACTCCACGGACGCCGACGAGTTCTACTGGCGCGTCTGGGGCGGCGAGGACATCCACATCGGTCTCTACGACCGGCCCGACGAGCCGATCGCCGAGGCCAGCAGGCGCACCGTGGCCCGCATGGCGAGCCGCCTCGACCTGACCCCGTCCTCCCGCGTCCTCGACCTCGGATCCGGCTTCGGCGGCTCGGCGCGCTATCTCGCCGAGACCTACGGCTGCCGCGTCACCGCGCTCAACCTCAGCGAGGTGGAGAACGAGCGGCACCGCGCGATCAACGCCGAGCGCGGGCTCAGCGAGATCATCGAGGTGGTGGACGGTTCCTTCGAGGCCATCCCGCTGCCGGACAACAGCGTCGATGTCGTCTGGTCCCAGGACGCGTTCCTGCACAGCGGCAGCCGCACCCGTCCCCTGGCGGAGGCCGCCCGCGTCCTGCGCCCCGGCGGCCACCTCATCTTCACCGACCCCATGGCGGCGGACGGCTGCCCGCCCGAGACCCTGCGCCCCATCCTGGACCGCATCCACCTGGACACCATGGGCTCCCCGGACTTCTACCGCCACGAACTGGCCCGCCTCGGCTTCACCGAGGTCGGCGGCGGCTTTGAGGAGCACCGCGACCACCTGATCGCGCACTACGCCCGGGTCCTGGAGGAGACCCGCCGCCAGGAGACAGAGGGCCTGGCGGAGCACGTCAGCGCCGACTACCTCGCCCACATGAAGAAAGGTCTCACCAACTGGGTCGAGGGCGGCAGGAACAACCACGTGACATGGGGAATCTTCCACTTCACCCGGTAGCCCGGTTCATCCGGTAACCGGTACGGCCGGCGGCGGGCCCCCCGCCGCCGGCCGCCTGTGGTTCGATGCCAGTTGTCAGACGGATGTCACGCTGACGATGACAATGCGTTCTCCGCGCACGTTGGTCAGATAGCTCAGCATGATGTGCGTCCCGTCCGCAGCGCTCCCGTACTCGACCCGCAGCCCAGGTGACAGACCTTGGCAGGAAGCCCCTTCCAGGTACACCATGGAGTTGACCACGGCCAGCTCGGCTGCTATTCGCTCAACCTCTGCTCGGACCGGAGGAGCCAGACTCTCGCCGAGATCGTGGGAGATGTATTCCCACGTCCAGTCGCTCACCCGGTCTCCAGCGCTTCGACTTCGCGCTCCGCGACGTGCACGATGGCCCCGATCTCGTGGATTGCCGCTTGCCGCTCCTCCGCGCTATCGCTGGCGTGCAGCACCTGCTCCGCAGCGTGCATGCGAGCTGCGCGCTCCGGGATTCTCTCGATGGCGACGAAGGTGGCCCACCGGCGGTAGAACAAGCGAATAGGCGCGGTGCTGCCATCTTGACCGGCACGGTCGAACGCCTGCTGCATCTCGGCGATCAGCTCCGACAGCTTGCCAGGTGCCAGGCTGGCGACTGCGGCGCGCAGAGCGGGGAGCGTGAGTGCCGGCATCGGCATGATCGGCCCGTCGTGATTCACAGGTTGGCTGCTCATGCGGAAGGCCTCTCCTCGCTCGTCGGACCGCTCCAGCCTACCGGCGCCCTGCGGCTCCAGAGGGCGTCGTCGCAAGGGGACGTCATGATCCTTCCGGGACAGCTGGCCCAGGCACAGCAGAGCGTGTGGGCGGTTCACTCGAGACCTGTTTCCGTGTCGTACGAGCGCGAACCGAATTCCAGGCCTTCAAATGGTGTGGACAGGAGGAACTCTTCGAATCCGTCGATCCCCAATGTGATCCATCTGTTGAGCACCGCAGGCAGGGCTTCGAACCCGGCATTTTCCAACTCCGAGTCGAAAAGGTGCTGCTGGTGTTCCGGCAAGGCACCGCGGAGATCGCGAATGGTGCGTGGCGGATGTGCGCCCTCGTTCGCAGCAGTCGAGGGCGGGGCGCCGCCGTGTGTCGGTGTCATGCGGTCATACCTTTTCCAGGTTGGAGAGCGTTGGTTCACGTCATGGTCAAGCGGCGAGCGGCGCCGGGTCGGCTGCCGCTCTCTCCCGGCAGTCGCGGCACCGTCCCGGACGGGGCGCGCGGAAGACTCGGTCGCAGCCGTCGCAGTCCTGGAAGGGCACCGGGCGGGTCGGCGCCGGGGCGGCGGCAGGCTCCGGCGGTCGCAGGGCGGCCAGGCGGTAGGCGAGCAGCCGCGCCGGACGGCGGTCGATGCGGTCGGGAAGCCCGGAGGTCAGCGCCTCGGCGATCTCGTACGGCCCGACGCCACGGTCCAGCCACTCCGCGACGGCGGGCGCCAGCGCGGCGGTCTCCCGCGCGGACAGGACCAAGCGCCGGTCCCGGTGGCGCAGCGAGCCGAGGACGGCAGCGGCCCGGGGATCGGGCGCGGCGCCCGGCTCCGGCTTCTGCGCCGGCTCCGGCACCTCGGCCGGAGGGACGGACGACGGCGCGTCGCTCTCCGTACGCCCCGGCGCGTCGTACACGAACGTCCGCGTCACGATCCGCCCGCCCGGTCCGCGCTCGACCCTCCGCTCCAGCCAGCCCTCCGCCTCCAACTCGTTGAGCGCGGCGGAGATCCGGGCCCGGCCCTCCTTGAAGTGGGCGCAGAGCGCGTCGATGCGGATGGAGGCGCCGTCGGGCAGCGACAGGATGTACGCGGCGACGCCGACGGTCACCGCACTGCCCGCCCGCTGGGCGAGTCGATTCGAGAGCACCGTGTAATTGGCGGTGTGCCGGGTGCGGATGTGGGTGACGCCGGACGCGGGAGCGTCGGCGCGAGCGCGCACGGGCGCACTAGACTGGGTATCAGCCATCGGGAAGGTCTCGACTTCCTGGTTTGGTCAGGCCCTCGCCTTGGGATGGCAGTCCCGGCGGGGGCCGACGTCGTTGTGAGGTTGTTGCGGCGAGACTAACCCGACTCTTGGCATATTCGCGCCCAAGTCACCCGATGGGGTGATGAGTTGGGCGGGTGGGTGGGTGGGAGTTCTCTACCGGGGTTCTTTGGTAGGGCGCCGCGCCACCGGCTGTCGGCTGCCCGGCGCCTGGCTCCGCCGCACCGGGCGACGGGGGCCCGGCATCCGGTCGTCCGTCAGAGCAGCCGCCGGATGTCACCGCGGACCCGGTAGAAGCCCCCGGCCGCCGCGTGCAGCGTGTCCACGACATAGCGCGCCCCCGGCTCCCGTATCGCGCGCGGGAACTGGACCTTCCAGGACGGGTCGTAGCCCTCGGACACCACGCGCACCCGGACCCGGCCACCGTCCTGGACGCACTCGACGACGACCGACCCGGCCGGGGGCTGGGCGACGGTGGCCACCGATCCCACGGCCGTGGCCGGGGCGTAGGTCGGCAGCGCGGCGGCGAGCTTGACGTCCCGCACCGCCGGGACCGTGCCCTGATGCGCCGCCGAGATGGCCGCCTCACTCGCGTCCACGCACACCAGCGAGCCGTCCGTGGTCACCAGGTACAACCGGTCGTCGCGGTACTGCATCGACAGCGCCGAGCCCCCGCCCGTGCCGAGCTTCCACAGGCGTGTGCCGTCCTGGTCGAAGCAGTAGACGGACGATGCCGAGTCACCGGCGAAGACGAACCGCCCACCGGGCGAGGTGGCGCACGAGTACACCGCGCCGTCGCAGGCATAGGTCGCCTCGATCACGCCGGTCGCCTTCGACAGCCGCTGGACCACGTGGCGCCCGGTCCCCGCGTACACGCTGTCGTCCTCCTGCCAGCCGAACAGAACGCTGCCCGTCGTCTGCCTGTGCCACAGCTCGCCGCCGCCGTCGGGAGCGTAGGCGGTGACGCCCTGTTCGTGGCCGTGGTAGACGGCCCGGCCATCGGCGCGGACCATCCAGCCGCCCCGGCCCACGCTGCGGCGGGCCCACTGGTGCTCGTCCTCGTGGTCGATGACGGTGAGCCGGCCGTCCTGGTCCGAGACGTTGAGGACGCCCTCATGGATGTCCAGCCAGAAGATGTCGATGTCGGCCGCGATGTCGTACGCCGCGAACGGCAGCTTCGAGGACAGGTCGTAGACCTTGCCGTCGTCACAGCCCGCGTAGATCCAGAAGTCGTCGGCGACCAGGCACTTCACCCCGTCCGGCAGGTTGAAGTGGGCGAGGACGCCACCGTCGTGGTCCAGGGTGAAGACATCCCCCGCCTGGTTGCCGACCCAGCACCGGTCGTCATCGACGTGGATGCCGAAGGCCGACGAGCCGGTACGGAACCGCCACAGCACGGGAGCCACGGCACGCGCGGTGGACGGAGCGGAGGTCACCTGGCGCCGGGTCACCCGGCGCGGGGCCCGCTGCCCGGGAACGGCGGGGGCGTACCCCTTGCGGACCTTCTCCCCGAGCTTCTTCGCGGCGGCGGCGTTCGCCTTCTCCGCCGTGGCGAACGTCGATGTCTGCGTCTGCCCGGCGGCGCCGATCCGCCCGTACCGCACCGTCACGGTCAGCCCGTCGACGGCGACCTCGTAGAACTTGTGCGCGCCTTCGCCTTCCTGCGACAGCTCCAGATACGTCGTCGACACGGCAGACCCCTCCTCAGGACGGACCCGCGGCCTTGCCCGCCGGGTCCCACTGCTCAGACCGTAGGAGGGGCCACTGACAATCAGTCCGCGTCGCGCGCGGCGGCGAAGGCGACGAAGGCCGCCCAGGCGGGTGCGGGGACGGTGAGGGCCGGTATCGCGGTGTCCTTGGAGTCGCGGACATGTACGGCGCCGGGGCACGCGGCGACCTCGACGCATGCTTCGCCTTGGGCGCCGCTGTAGCTGGACTTGTGCCATGCGACGGCGATTTCGACGCAGGCTTCGTCCTGTCCGCCGCTGTAGCTGCTCTTGAACCAAACCAGTTCGGTGTTCATTCGTCTCCTGCCAACAATCGCTCGATGAAGGCCACCGATGACTCGGGGTCGAGTGCTTGCGACTGGATCGTGCCATAGCGATGGCTGAGCATGCTCACGTCTTCAAGGTCAGCGAGAAAGTAGCTGCCCTGCTGGCCGGAAACGTAACCAAGCGTGCGGTGGTCTGGCGTCTCCAGCAAGACAAACGGGCCCTCGACGCCAGCGTTTGTCTCGCGGGAGTTCGGCATGATCTGTAGCTGGAGGTTGTGGAGTTCGGTGCACTTCATCAGATGGCGTAACTGGCCCTCCCAGACCTGCTGGCCGCCGGTCATCTTCCGCAGCACGGCCTCTTCCAGGACGAAGACCAGCCTGGGAGCAGGCTTGCGGTGCAGGAGCTGTTGTGTCGCCAGCCGCCTCTGCACGGCGAGCTCAACTCCCTCCTCGTCCAGGCTGGGGCGTACGGACCGGAACACTGCCCGTGCGTAGTCCTCGGTTTGGAGCAACCCGTGCAGGATGTGCGTGGAGTACACCCACAGCGACAAGGCCTCCGCCTGCAACTCGCGGTACTCCTGAGTCCATTCCGGCGGGCCGTCCTGCCACAGCAGCTTCGCCGCTTCGATCAGCAACCCCTGCGCGGCCAGCGCTTCGTCCACCGCCACCACATACGGCGGCTTCGGCACCCGCTCGCCGCGCTCCACCTTGGCGATCATCGACTCCGTATACGGAATCCGCTTCTCCAGGTCCTTCATGGTCCACCCGAGCCGTTCCCGCATCATGCGGGACTGCGCTCCGAAGACCTTCGCGGCCAGTGACGGCTTCTTCTTCCGCTCGGTCAACGCTTCCCTCCCCATCGCACAGATCGCACGGTCGCGAACCCGTCACGCACCGTTACGCCGATTCCGCGACCAGGCTAGACGCGACCCGTGACAGTAGGCACATGTCACACGAAGTCACCTCACCGACCGATCTCCGCTTGCTACCCTGGACGACTGACGACGGCCGCCCGTGCTATCTCTCCACCGACGGCGACGGCCCCGTATCCGCCCTCGCCGACGAGGTCGAGGCCATGCAGCTCTCCACCGGCGACGAACTCCTGGCACACGCTCGGGCGATGCTCGCCGACCCCAAAGTCCCGCTCGGCGAATTCCGCTTCCTCTCCGCTCGCCTCTCCGAGGCCCTGTGCGACGCGATCCGCGTGGCGCGGAGCCGTGAAGGTGCCCGGCCCGGCTCGTAGAGTGACGGGCATGAACATCTGCGTCTTCTGCTCCGCCGCCGACCTCGACGACCGGTACACCACCCCCGCCCGGGAGTTCGCCGAGCTGATCGGCAAGGGTGGGCACACCCTCGTCTGGGGCGGGTCGGACGTCGGGCTGATGAAGGTCATGGCCGATGGGGTGCAGGAGCACGGCGGGCGGCTGGTCGGGATCTCGGTGGAGTTCCTGGCCGACCGGGCCCGGGAGAACGCCGACGAAATGGTGATCGCCAAGGACCTCGCCGAGCGCAAGGCACAGCTCCTCGCCCGCGCCGACGCGGTGGTGATCATGGTGGGCGGGACCGGGACGCTGGACGAGGCGACGGAGATCCTGGAGCTGAAGAAGCACGGGCTGCACATCAAGCCGGTCGTGCTGCTGAACGCGGCGGGGTTCTACGACGGGCTGAAGCAGCAGTTCCAGCGGATGGAAGCGGAAGGCTTCCTGCCGCGTCCTCTCAGCGAGCTGGTGCACTTCGCGGAGAACGGCGTGGAGGCCATGACCTACCTGGAGTCGGTCTGATCCGCTTCGGCGGTGGCCTTCAGGTCGCGTAGCCACTGTTCGAGGCCCCGGCCAAGGGCCTCGGTCGCGGTGGGGACATCGGCTTCGACCTGCTCACCGGTCCATGTCTCCTCGGTGTGCACCCGCACGCCGCCCCTGACCTGGGTGAAGGTCCACAGGTGGACACCCTCGTCGATGCGGAGTCCTTCACCGATCGCAGGTCCCTTCCACAGGATGCAGGAGCCGCGCTGGAGTTGGCGGACGGTCGAGGTGATGCTCAGGGTGGTCTCGGGTGTCGTGGGGGTGGCGGGCGCCGGGGTGGTCCACCGGAACCGCGACCCTTTCCGCAGGGGGCCCGGGTCGAGGCGCTTCATGGTGAGGACGGGGGCCTGCCAGGCGGGCCAGCGCTCCACATCCGTCTGCAGCTTCCAGACGGTGCTGAGCGGCGCCTTGATCACGGTGTCGGTCCGGTGGCGGATCTGCGCTGCGGGGTCGACGCCTTGTCCCCGGCATGTGGACGCACCGCCGGAGGCGGCCTGGGCGGGCGGGGTGGCCATTCCGAGGGCGGCGGCTACCGCGAGCGGGATCGCGAACAAGGTGGCTAACGGGCGGATGCGCGGCATCAGGACCTCCAGAACAGGTTAGGGCTTCTCGTGTTCGTAAGAAGTTCTAACGCAGGGTCGAAGCGAGTGTCAATGGGTTTCGTAAGATCCTCAAACCAAAGCGTGAAGGTCTAGCGTCGCGCCCGGAGGGCGATGCCGTGGGGCCGGAGCCGGTGCGGCAAGCTGGGGGCATGGGAACGCATTTGATCACTGGGGCAGGCTCGGGCATCGGCGCGGCGGTCACCGAGCGGCTGGCCGAGCGGGGCGACGAGCTGTGGCTGCTGGCGCGGGACGCCGGCCGGGCGAAGGAGCTGGCCGGGCGGTTCCCGGGGGTGCGTACGGTCGTCGGTGACCTGGGGGACCCGGAGAAGCTGTCGTGGGCGCTGAGCCACCAGGCGCTGCCCGAGCGGCTGGACTCGCTGCTGCACATCGCGGGCGTGGTCGACCTCGGCGAGATCGGCGAGCTGACGCCCAAGGCGTGGAACCGGCAGCTCGCCGCCAACCTCGTCTCGCCCGCCGAGCTGACCCGGCTGCTCCTGCCGCAGCTCCGGCTGGCGCAGGGCCATGTCGTCTTCGTCAACTCCGGCGCGGGCCTGCGCGCCAACGCCCAGTGGGGCGCGTACGCGGCCAGCAAGCACGGCCTGAAGGCGCTGGCCGACGCGCTGCGCTGGGAGGAGAGCGGCAACGGTGTGCGCGTGACGACCGTCTACCCGGGGCGCACGGCGACGCCGATGCAGGTGAAGGTGCATCAGCAGGAGGGCAAGGAGTACGACGCGGAGCGCTGGATCGCGCCCGAGACCGTGGCGACGACCGTCCTCACCGCCCTCGACCTCCCGCACGACGCGGAGATCACGGACCTCCAGATCCGCCCGCGCGGCTGAGCCCGGAGCCGTCCGTCAGCCGCCGAGGATGGTGACGTCGACGGGGTCGTAGTAGGGGGTGTCGGCATCCCACGCGACGGCCACGACGCCGTCCCGCACCACCCAGGCGTCGAGGGTGTCGACGTAGTCGTGGTGGGCGGGCGCGGGCACGGGGGCGGTGTGCAGCGTCTTCCCGGTCGCCAGGTCAAGGACCAGCAGCCGGGTGGGGCCGGGCTCGGCCCTGTGGTCGCGGTCCTCCTGCGGCTGCTCCACGACGTACACCCGGCCCTCCGTGACCAGCGTCCGCCCGAACCGCCGGTCCTTCGGCGCGTGGTGGGTCCACCGGACGCGTCCGTCCTCCGCGCCGCGTGCCCGCAGTACGTTGTCCCCTCTCCATAGCTTGCCCTCCTTCCCGAACGTCGTCGTCACGACGGTGCCGTCCTGCCCGTCCCAGTCCAGGTCCGGATTGGGCACGGCGCGGATGGTCGGCTTGGCTCCGGAGACGTCGATCACGGCCGCGTGCTTCTCGTCCCTCCAATAGGGCGCGAACACGGTGTGGTCGGTGAGGTCCAGATAACGGAGACCGCCCATCAAGTCGGGATGACGCCAGCGCACCGTGCCGCGCCGGGCGTCGATCCCCAGGACGACGCCTTCGGCGAGGGGTCCACCGCCGCAGGTGGCCTCGACGCCGAAGGCGGTGGGCAGGATGTACCGGACGCTGTCGAGGCGGCAGGACTGGGGAACCTCGGCGGTCCACGACCGCTTGCCGGACTTCAGATCGAACGCGACCAGCTTGTCCTCGGTGTACATCGCGACGACGCCGTTCGCGATCCACAACCCGTCGCCGGATCGGCGCTCCTCGGGGAGATCCTGGTGCCAGCGGCGCTCGCCGGACCGCAGATCGACGGCGACCAGCACGCCGTCGCGATAGCGCAGGAGGGCGGTGCCGTCCGCGACCCGCACCGCCTCGATGCTCTGCCCGTCCCGTTCGTAGTGCCAGTAGGTCTTGCCGGTGCGCAGGTTGCGGGCGGTCAGGCCCTGGGGGGAGCCCTTGTCGTTCTCGTCGGACTCGTGGAAGGAGAGCCCGCCCGCGATCGCCACCGCGTCGTCGACCTTCCGTATGACGCGGCCGGGTGCGGCCGGGGCGCCGGTGCGGAAGGAGGGGTACGCGCCGTGCGGCCCGCTGACCCGTTCCCCGTACGCGTCCGGCCCCCGCGTCAGCCACCAGGTCACCCCGGCGCCGACGGCCAGCACGAGCACGAGTGACAACCCCAGCGACCGGCGCGACCGCCCGTTCGGCATGCCCATGAACCCCCCTGTTCCTGCGGCGTGATCATGACACCTTAGCCAGTGGCGATCACCGCCTACCCTTGCCGGGGTGAGCGAGACGAAGAAACACAGCTGGGGCGCGGGGACCGCGACCGGGGTCGGGTCGATGCCGGGCGGGGACGCGCGGGAGGCCGCGAAAACCGTCACCGGGTCGCTTGAGGCCTTGCCGTATCTGCCGGAGCTGCCCGCGCGGGGGCCCGGGGCGGACATGATCGGGCGGACCGCCGGGATGCTCGTCGAGGTGTACGCGCACGTGGAGCCGAGCGGCTGGCGGATCGGCGACCGGCCGGGGCGGGACACCCGGCGGGCGCGGTCCTGGCTGGGGGAGGACCTGGACGCGCTGGAGGAGTTCGCCCAAGGCCACCGCGGGGCGCTCAAGGTGTCGGCCGTCGGGCCGTGGACGCTGGCGGCGAGCCTGGAGCTGCGGAACGGGGAGGCCGCGCTGAGCGACCCGGGGGCCTGCCGCGATCTGACGGCCTCGCTGGCCGAGGGCGTGCGCGCGCATCTGGCGGAGGTGCGCCGCAGGCTGCCCGGCGCCGAGGTGGTGCTGCAGCTGGACGAGCCGTCGCTGACGGCGGTGCTGACCGGAACCGTCCGTACCGCCAGCGGCTACCGCACCCACGCCGCGGTGGACCGGGGCGTGGTGGAGGGCGGCCTGCGGGATCTGGTGGCGGCGGCCGAGGCGCCGGTGGTGGTGCACTCGTGCGCGCCGGGGGTGCCGTTCGGGCTGCTGCGGCGGTCCGGGGCGAGCGGGATCTCGTTCGATTTCTCGCTGCTCACGGAGCGTGAGGAGGAGGCGATCGGGGAGGCGGTGGAAGGGGGAACGGCGCTGTTCGTCGGCGCCGTACCCGGCATCGACGCCGCGTTGTCGGACCCTGCCGGTAGCGTCGGGGGTGTCAGGACGCTGTGGCGCAGGCTGGGGCTGTCACCGGGGTCTCTCGCGGAGTCCGTGGTGATCACGCCGTCGTGCGGGCTCGCGGGCGCTTCGCCCGCGTACGCGCGCGCCGCGCTGGCCCACTGTGTCCGGGCGGCGAGATCGCTCGCGGACAACCCTGAGTGACAGGCTGAGTGACGGAAGGACGACACGTGGCCGGCGAACAGTCGACGGTGCCCTCAGAGGCACGGGATGAGCACGCCAAGCTCGCTGAGCAGGTCGAGGAGCACCGCTTCCGGTACTACGTGAAGGACGCCCCGATCGTCAGCGACGCGGAGTTCGACAGGCTCCTGCGCAGGCTGGAGGCTCTGGAGGAGGACCATCCCGAGCTGCGGACGCCCGATTCGCCCACCCAGAAGGTCGCGGGGGCGTACGAGACGGAGTTCACGGAGGTCGAGCACCGGGAGAGGATGCTCAGCCTGGACAACGCGTTCGACGACGACGAGCTGGGCACCTGGGCCGACCGCATCGCCAAGGAGCTGGGCACCGGCGCGTACCACTTCCTGTGCGAGCTGAAGGTGGACGGCCTCGCGGTCAACCTCACCTATGAGCACGGGCGGCTGACCCGCGCCGCGACCCGTGGCGACGGGCGCACCGGCGAGGACATCACCCCCAACGTGCGCACCATCGCCAAGATCCCCAACCGGCTGGAGGGCGACCGCGTCCCGGCGCTGGTGGAGGTGCGCGGCGAGGTCTTCCTGCCCAGGAAGGCGTTCGACGAGCTGAACGCGCGGCTGGTGGAGGCGGGCAAGCCGCCGTTCGCCAACCCGAGGAACGCGGCGGCGGGTTCGCTGCGCCAGAAGGACCCGAAGATCACCGCCAGCCGCCCGCTGGACATGGTGGTCCACGGGATCGGCGCGCGCGAGGGCTTCGCCATCGACCGGCTGTCCCAGGCGTACGAGCTGCTGCACGAGTGGGGGCTGCCGACCGCGGCCCACTTCAAGGTCGTGAACACGATCGAGGGCGTGCGCGAGTACATCGCGTACTACGGGGACAACGAGCACCGGCACTCGGTGGAGCACGAGATCGACGGCGCGGTCATCAAGCTGGACGAGATCCCGCTGCAGGGTCGGCTCGGCTCCACCTCCCGGGCGCCGCGCTGGGCGATCGCGTGGAAGTTCCCGCCGGAGGAGGTCAACACCAAGCTGGTCGACATCCGGGTGGGCGTGGGGCGCACGGGGCGGGTGACGCCTTATGCGGTGGTTGAGCCGATCACAGTCGCGGGCTCGGAGGTCGAATTCGCGACACTGCACAACCAGGACGTGGTCAAGGCCAAAGGTGTGCTGATCGGTGACACCGTGGTGCTGCGTAAAGCGGGCGATGTCATTCCGGAAATCCTGGGTCCGGTCGCCGATCTGCGGGACGGCAGCGAGCGCGAATTCGTGATGCCCGCCGAGTGCCCGGAGTGCGGGACCCCGCTGCAGCCCGCCAAGGAGGGCGACGTCGATCTGCGGTGTCCCAACGGCCGGTCCTGCCCGGCGCAGCTGCGCGAGCGGATTTTCTATCTCGCGGGGCGGAAATCCCTGGACATCGAGAACCTCGGTTATGTCGCCGCGGCCGCCCTCACCCAGCCGCTGGAGCCCAGCGAGCCGCCGCTGAGGGACGAGGGCGATCTGTTCGATCTGAAGATCGAACAATTGTTGCCCATCCGCTCGTATGTGATGGATCCGGACAGCGGGCTGCCCAAGCGTGATCCGGAGTCGGGCGAGGAGAAGGTCGTCACCTTCTTCGCCACCCAGAAGGGCGAGGCGAAGAAGAACGCCCTGGCGATGCTGGCCAATATCGAGGCCGCCAAGCAGCGTCCGCTGGCCCGGATCATCACCGGCCTTTCGATCCGTCACGTCGGCCCGGTCGCGGCAGCCGCGCTGGCCCGGGAATTCCGCTCGCTGGACCGGATCGCCGAGGCCGACGAGGAGGAGCTGGCGGCCACCGAGGGCGTCGGCGGAATCATCGCCGCCTCCGTGAAGCAGTGGTTCGCCGTCGACTGGCACCGCGAGATCGTGGAGAAGTGGCGGCGCGCCGGGGTGCGCCTGGAGGAGGAGGCGGGCGAGGACGAGGGTCCGCTGCCGCTCAAGGGGCTGACCGTGGTGGTCACGGGCACGTTGGAATCGCACACCCGGGACGGCGCCAAGGAGGCGCTGCAGAACCGTGGTGCGAAAGTCACCGGCTCTGTTTCGAAAAAGACCGATTTCGTGGTCGTCGGCGACAATCCCGGATCGAAGTACGACAAGGCCATGCAGTTGAAGGTCCCCGTGCTCGATGACGACGGATTTGGCGTCCTCCTCGAACAGGGCCCCGACGCCGCCCGCGAGGTCGCCGTAACACCACCGGAGGAGACCGGGGGAGAGGCGGCGGAAGAGCCGGGAGAGAAGTCCGAGGGGTAGTCAGGTCGCTCACGAGGAGTAGTCCCACCACCCGTACGGCGCAGTAGTCCGGCCATCTTGGGCTCCACAACAGTTCAAAGCTGGCCGGAATACGACTGGGAGCACTTCCCGGGCACAGCCAGCGGGCATCACCCTTACAGCGCATACCAGAAGGTTATGGATCGTCGGGCGGCATTCGGGCAACCGCTGCCGATCGCCGCCCACCATCCCCTTCTGCCGCCTACTGTTGAGGTGTGCGCCTGCCGTGGCGCTGGCACCGCCGGCTGTGAGAGGGACGGGTATGAAACCGACCGAAAGCGCCGCACCGGCGTCGCGGCTGCGCCGGGTTCTGCTGCCCGTGTTGCCCGCCGCCGCGGTCGCCATGGCCGCTTTCGCACTCGGCATCGGAGTATTCCGAGTGCTCGACGCGGGCCATGCGCTCTTTCCCGACGGCACCGTGGGCTGGTCGCTCGCGGTCCTCACCGGAATCATCGTCGGCCATCTGGTCGCCCTCGGCCGGGACCGCTGGTGGGGCGGCACCGGATCGGGCGCCGCGTTAACCCTGGCCGCGCTCCTGCTCTACGGCTGGATGCCCGCCACCCTCGTCAGCCTCGCCGTCGTCGTCCTGGTCGGCGCCGCCCGGCGGCACCGCTGGCGGCAGGCGGCCCTGCACGGCGCGGTCGACATCCTCGGCGTCGGCGCGGCCGCCCTCACCCTCGCCGCCTTCGGCACCACCCCCTCCGTCGAACGGCCCTGGCACACCGACACCTGGCAGGCCTCCGCCGTCCCCCAGACGATCCTGGCCGCCTTCGTCTACCTCACGGTGACCCGCTCCCTGCTGTGGTACTCCCTCGCACCCCCCGGCGCCGGGCTGCCCACCGTCGCCCGCACCGCCCTCCTCCGGCAGGCCCTCGTCGGCATCGCGCTGCTCGGCATCTCCCCGCTCATCGTCGTCGTCGCAGGCGACACCCCGCTGCTGCTCCCGCTGTTCGCGGTGCCGCTCGTCGCCCTCGACTCCACGCTGTGGATCGCCCGGGTGCGGGCCGAGGAGCAGCTGCGCGACCCGCTCACCGGGCTGCCCAACCGCCAGTGGCTGCTGGAGCGCACCTGGACCGCGCTGGACGAGGCCGAGCGGGCCGGGGCCCGCACCGCGCTCGTCCTGCTGGACCTCGACCGCTTCCGCTCGGTCAACGACACCCTCGGCCATCTGGCGGGCGACCGGCTGCTGCTCCAGATCGCCGAGCGGCTGCGGCTGGCGCTGCCCCGCGGCGCCGAGGTGGCGCGGCTCGGCGGCGACGAGTTCGCCGTCCTGCTGCCCACCACCGACTCGCTCACCAGCGCCCAGCGCAGCGCCCGCGTCCTCGTCGGCGACCTCGGCTCGCCGCTCGACCTGGACGGGCTGACCCTGGTGCTGGAGGCCAGCGCCGGGGTCGCCGTCTACCCCGACCACGCCCTCGACGCCGAGGGGCTGCTGCGCCGCGCGGACGTCGCCATGTACCAGGCCAAGCGGGACCGCAGCGGCGTCGAGCTGTACGAGGCGCGGCGCGACGGCAACACCCCCGACCGGCTCGGCCTGCTGGGCGATCTGCGGCGCGCCCTGGACGCGGGCGACGTCGAGCTGCACTACCAGCCCAAGGTCGGCTTCGACGGCCATGTCGCCGGGCTGGAGGCGCTGGTCCGCTGGGTGCACCCGGACCGGGGGAAGGTGCCGCCGGACGAGTTCATCGCCATGGCCGAGAGCTCCGGGCTGATGCCCCGGCTCACCGAATACGTCCTGGAGACCGCGCTCGGCCAGGTCGCGCGCTGGCGCGCCGACGGCCTCGAGGTGCCGGTCGCCGTCAACGTCTCGCCGCGCGATGTGCACACCCCCGGCTTCGCCGGTGCCGTCGCCGGGCGGCTCGCCCGGCACGGGGTCCCGGCCGGGGCGCTCCAGCTGGAGATAACGGAGCACGTGCTGCTGGAGGACCCGCAGCGGGCCGCCGACACCCTCGCCGGGCTCACCGGGCACGGGGTGAAGATGTCCCTGGACGACTTCGGCACCGGGTATTCCTCCCTCGTCCATCTGCGGCGGCTGCCGGTGAGCGAGCTGAAGATCGACCGTTCGTTCGTGGCCCGGCTCGCCGTGGACAACGAGGACGCGGAGATCGTGCGCTGCACCGTCGACCTCGCGCATTCGCTGGGGCTGCTGGTCGTCGCCGAGGGCGTCGAGGACGACGAGACCTGGGAGCGGCTGCGGGATCTCGGCTGCGACGCGGTGCAGGGCTGGCTGGTGGCCGCGGCGATGCCGCCCGACGAGACGACGGCGTGGCTGCGGGCCCGGGGCGAGAGCGGCTGGCGCCGCGAGGAGCGGACCCCGGCCCCCGCCGAAGAGGACGCGGTGACGTAGCTGATTGTGGGCAATCGTCCCGCTGGGCGGGACGGGTGGGCACAACCCACCCACCGGCCCGCACCCGGCGACGAAACCCACCGGGCTGAGAGCGGCACCGCAAGGCGGCGTTTCGCGCCGAGTGTGGGGGGCGCCATAGGATTGGGGCCGGAATAACACTTCACACTCACCCTGAGGATCGCTGCATGCCTGGCATCACGCGCGAGGAGGTTGCCCACCTCGCACGGCTGGCGCGTCTGGAGCTGAAGGCCGAAGAGCTGGATCACTTCGCCGGACAGCTGGACGACATCATCGGCGCGGTGGCCCGCGTCTCCGAGGTCGCCGATCAAGACGTACCGCCGACCTCCCACCCGCTGCCCCTGACCAACGTCATGCGGCCGGACGAGGTCCGTCCGTCGCTGACCCCGAGCGAGGCGCTGTCCGGCGCCCCGGCCCAGGAGCAGCAGCGTTTCAAGGTGCCGCAGATCCTGGGGGAGGACTGACCCGCATGACCGATCTGATCAGGCTCACCGCGGCGGAGATCGCCGCCAAGGTCGCTTCCGGCGAGCTGACCGCCGTCGAGGTCACCGAAGCCCATCTGGCCCGTATCGAGGCCGTCGACGAGAAGGTGCACGCCTTCCTGCACGTGGACCGCGAGGGCGCCCTCGCGCAGGCCCGCGCCGTCGACGAGAAGCGGGCGCGCGGCGAGGAGCTGGGCCCGCTGGCCGGGGTTCCGCTCGCGCTCAAGGACATCTTCACCACCAAGGGGATCCCGACCACCGTCGGCTCCAAGATCCTCGAAGGGTGGATCCCGCCGTACGACGCGACGCTGACCCAGCGGCTGCGCGACGCGGACGTGATCGTCCTCGGCAAGACCAACATGGACGAGTTCGCCATGGGGTCCTCCACCGAGAACAGCGCGTACGGGCCCACCGGCAACCCGTGGGACCTCACCCGCATCCCCGGCGGCTCCGGAGGCGGCTCCTCCGCCTCCCTGGCGTCCTTCCAGGCGCCGCTGGCCATCGGCACCGACACCGGCGGCTCCATCCGCCAGCCGGCCGCCGTCACCGGCACGGTCGGCGTCAAGCCGACGTACGGGGCGGTCTCCCGGTACGGCATGGTCGCCTTCTCGTCCTCGCTGGACCAGGGCGGCCCCTGCGCCCGCACCGTGCTGGACGCGGCGCTGCTGCACGAGGTGATCGCCGGGCACGACCCGCTCGACTCGACCTCCATCGACGCCCCGGTCCCGGCGGTCGTCGAGGCCGCCCGCAACGGCAGCGTGCGCGGCATGCGCGTCGGCGTGGTCAAGGAGTTCGCGGGCGAGGGCTACCAGGCCGGCGTCATGCAGCGCTTCGAGGAGTCGGTGGAGCTGCTGCGCGAGCTGGGCGCCGAGATCGTGGAGATCTCCTGCCCGTCGTTCGACAAGGCCCTGGCGGCGTACTACCTGATCGCGCCGTCGGAGTGCTCGTCCAACCTGGCCCGCTTCGACGCCATGCGCTACGGCCTGCGGTCGGGCGACGACGGCACCAAGTCCGCCGAGGAGGTCACCGCGCTCACCCGTGCGGAGGGCTTCGGCGCGGAGGTCAAGCGCCGGATCATGCTCGGTACGTACGCGCTCAGCTCCGGCTACTACGACGCGTACTACGGCTCGGCGCAGAAGGTCCGCACGCTGATCACCCGGGACTTCGAGAAGGCGTTCGAGCAGGTCGACGTGCTGGTCTCGCCGACCACCCCGACCACCGCCTTCCCGATCGGCGAGCGCGCCGACGACCCGATGGCGATGTATCTCGCCGACCTGTGCACGATTCCCGCGAACCTGGCGGGGAACGCGGCCATGTCACTGCCCTGCGGTCTGGCGCCGGAGGACGGTCTGCCGGTCGGACTGCAGATCATCGCTCCCGCCATGGCCGATGACCGGCTCTACCGGGTCGGTGCCGCGGTCGAGGCCGCGCTCACCGAACGCTGGGGCCACCCGCTGCTTGAGGAGGCACCGTCGCTATGAGTGCGATTCAGAAGGCCAAGGGCTTCAAGAAGTCCAAGCCCGGCACCTACGTGTCCATCGCGACCTCGCTGTTCGGCGCGGTCAGCGTGATCAAGCAGGCCAAGAAGGCCCGCTTCGAGAACGACAAGCTGCAGCTGGCCGACGCGCTGGTGTCCGCCGCCGCCATCGCCACCGGCGTCGCCCTGCTCGTCCGCGAGCTGAAGCGCCTGGGCGACGACGACGTCCTCGCGGGTTGAGAGGTTAGTTTTCCGTGACCGTCACTGAACTGGTGTCGTACGAGGACGCCCTGGCCGCCTACGAGCCCGTGATGGGGCTCGAGGTCCATGTCGAACTCGGCACCAAGACCAAGATGTTCTGCGGGTGTTCCACCACCCTGGGCGCCGAGCCCAACGCGCAGACCTGCCCCACCTGCCTCGGCCTGCCCGGCTCGCTGCCCGTCGTCAACGCGACCGGCGTCGAGTCGGCCATCAAGATCGGTCTCGCGCTGAACTGCGAGATCGCCGAATGGTGCCGCTTCGCCCGGAAGAACTACTTCTATCCGGACATGCCGAAGAACTTCCAGACCTCGCAGTACGACGAGCCGATCGCCTTCAACGGCTATCTGGACGTCGAGGTCGACGGTGAGATCTTCCGCGTCGAGATCGAGCGCGCCCACATGGAGGAGGACACCGGCAAGTCCACCCACGTGGGTGGCGCGACCGGCCGCATCCACGGCGCCTCGCACTCCCTCCTGGACTACAACCGGGCCGGGATCCCGCTCATCGAGATCGTCACCAAGCCGATCGTCGGAGCCGGGGAGAAGGCCCCCGAGGTCGCCCGGGCGTACGTCGCCGAACTGCGCGAACTCATCAAGGCGCTCGGGGTCTCCGAGGCGCGCATGGAGATGGGCCAGATGCGGTGCGACGTGAACCTGTCGCTGCGGCCGCACGGCGCCGAGAAGTTCGGCACCCGCTCCGAGACGAAGAACGTCAACTCGCTGCGGTCCGTCGAGCGCGCCGCCCGCTTCGAGATCCAGCGCCACGCCGCGGTGCTGGGCGACGGCGGGACGATCATCCAGGAGACCCGTCACTTCCACGAGGAGGACGGCTCCACGACGTCCGGCCGGGTCAAGGAAGAGGCCGAGGACTACCGGTACTTCCCCGAGCCGGACCTGGTGCCGGTCGCTCCCTCGCGCGAGTGGGTCGAGAAGCTGCGGGCCGGCCTCCCCGAGCTGCCACGGGTGCGGCGCACCCGGCTGCGGGAGGAATGGGGCATCTCGCACCACGAGATGCAGTCCGTCCTCAACGCGGGCGCCATCGACCTCATCACCGCGACGATCGACGCGGGCGCGGACGCCGGTGCCGCGCGCAAGTGGTGGATGGGCGAGCTGGCCCGCCGGGCCAACGAGGAGGGCGTCGAGCCGGCCGCCCTCCCCATCACCCCGGCCCAGGTCGCCCGGGTCTGCGCCCTGGTCGACGAGGGCTCCCTCAACGACAAGCTGGCCCGCCAGACCATCGAGGGCGTGCTGGCGGGCGAGGGCTCCCCGGACGAGGTCGTGGCCGCTCGCGGCCTGAAGGTCGTCTCGGACGAGGGCGCGCTGGGCACGGCCGTGGACGAGGCGATCGCCGCGAACGCCGCCATCGCGGACAAGATCCGCGGCGGCAAGGTCGCGGCGGCCGGTGCGCTGGTCGGTGCCGTCATGAAGGCCACGCGTGGCCAGGCGGACGCGGCGCGGGTGCGCGAGCTGATCCTGGAGAAGCTGGGCGTGGAGGGCTGACGCTTTCCGCTGGATGCGGTGTCGGCGGCGGGGCGCGCGCTGTGCGCCCCGCCGCCGTCGTGTGCGCGGCCCGCGCCGCGGGGCCCCGGGCGGGGGCTCCGCCCCACACCCCCGCCCGCTCCTCAACGCCGGAGGGGCTGGATATGTGACCTGGTGGTGGGCGATCGTTCCTCCCCCAGCTACCGCTGGGAGGTGCCCCTGGCGGAACGGGTGGGGCTACAGCAGCACCGGGGTCAGGTCCGGCTCCGGCATCTCCTCGTCGAAGGGGTACAGCGGCCGCACCACCCGGCGGTGGCCCAGCCGCAGCAGGTCCTGGTCCACCCCGCCCGGGGACAGGGCGAGCCGCCAGTCCGCCGCCATCTCGTACAGCTCCGGCTCCAGGTAGCCGATCTTCACCACGACCAGGTCGTACGTCCGCGGGTCCAGCTCCCCGAAGTCGGCCGGCCGATGGAACGGCTTGCGGCGGCTGGTGAGGATCACGGTGACCCCGCCGCGCCGCACCGCCGCGAGGTCGCCGCCGACCTCGTCTCCGGGGCGGAGCGCGACCACCTCGCCGGTCAGTTCGTACGGGCCGCCGTGCGCCGTGGCACCGCTGATGTGTCCGCCGACCGAGAGCGAGACCGTCGCGCCCACCCCCGCGGCGAAGCAGCGCGCGACCGCCGCCGGGTCGGTGATGCCGGGGTGGAGGGCGGTGGCGCGGCCGGAGGCGAGGTCGTCGTGGGCGAGTAGCCGGCCGAGCAGGTACGCGAGGTCGCCCGCGCCGCCCGCGGTCGGGTTGTCGCCGGAGTCGCTGATGAGGAAGGGGCGGTCGGGGGAGGCGAGGGCGTCGGCGATGCACGCGTCGGCGCTGCCGGTGGGGCCGGCGAAGGTGAAGTCGCGGCGCACCTCCCAGTATTCGCGGGCCAGCGACCGCGCCTGGTCGACGACGAGCGCGGGGTCGTCGCCGGTGACGACCACCGTGGCCCGGCAGCGCGGTTCGTCGGCCCAGGCGTAGCCGACCCAGATCGCCGCGTCCACGACACCGTCCAGCGCCTCGACGGCGGCGAGCCGCCCGTAGAGCGACGCGGCGGGCTCCAGGCGGGTGCTGGTCTTCTCGCCGGGCAGCAGCACCGGGATCTGGACCCAGGCGATGTGGGGGCGGCCCTTGCCGGAGGTGAGGCGTTCGACGAGTTTGCGCGCGGCGCGTTCACGCGTTTCCCAGGCGTCCTCGTGCGGGGCGAGCCGGTGCGCGGTGAGCAGGTCGAGGCGGTCGGCGAAGCGGCGTGAGACGTTGCCGTGCAGATCCATGGCGGCGGAGATCAGCGCGTCGGGTCCGATGGCCTCCCGTACCGCGTCGGTGAGATCGCCCTCGGCGTCGTCCATGCCGACGACGCTCATCGCGCCGTGGATGTCGTACACCAGCCCGTCGAGGGGACCGGCCGCCCGGATGCGGTCGGTGAGTTCGGCCTTGAGGCGGGCGTACGTCGCGGGCTCGACGGGCCCGCCGGGGAGCGAGACGGCGTGCACGAGGGGCACCCATTCGACGCGTTCGGAGAGGTCGCCGTCCGGATGGGTCCAGCCGTAGCGGCCCAGCAGGTCGTCGCCACGGGTGACCCGGAAGTCGTCGTAGCCGGCGCGGTGGGGGCTGAAGGTGCTGGATTCGATGTGCATGCCGCCGATGCCGATCCGCAGGCGACGGCGCGGAGAGGGGGCATGGGAGGCGGAGGCTGCCATGGTGTCTCGCTTTCGGCGTTCGGATGGCGCCCACGGTATGCGCTCGGCCGGTTGAGCGCGCGGAGCGACGATCTCGCGTGGGAGCCCCGGCCGCTTCCCTCCCGCTCCCGGCCGCCGCTCCGTAACGCCGCGGACGTGCACCGGCCATCTGCTCTCACTAGCTTCCCGTGGGGACGCTCACGGACAGGGAGGCACAGGTGGCATCGGACATCGCACGCCGGAAGCTGGTCGCACTCGGTGCCGGCGCGACGGGGGCGGTCGCGGCGGGCTCGCTGCTGCCGCCGTCGCTCCAGGCCGCCCTCGCCGCGCAGCCCGCCCCGCCGCCCGGCGGTCTCGACGCCATCGAGCATGTGGTGCTGCTGATGCAGGAGAACCGTTCCTTCGATCACTACTTCGGCACGCTCCGGGGCGTCCGCGGCTACGCCGACCCGGGCGCCGTCACCCTGCCCGGCGGGCGATCCGTCTTCGCGCAGCCGAAGCCGGGCGGCGGCCACGTCCTGCCGTTCGGGGCGCGGGAGGCGGCCGAGGCGCAGCGCGAGGACCTGCGTTTCGTGGGCCAGCTCGACCACTCCTGGGACGGCGGCGCGAAGGCCTGGAACGGCGGCTGGATGGACAACTGGATCGCCGCCAAGTCCCCGGCCACCATGGTCCACTTCGACCGTGCGGACATCCCGTTCCACTACGAGCTGGCGGACACGTTCACCATCTGCGACGCGTACCACTCCGCCATCCACTCCTCCACCAGCCCCAACCGCAACTACTGGGTCAGCGGCACCACCGGCTACGAACCGGGCGGACAGCGGGCGGTCGGCAACGACGCGTACGAGGAGGACAGCCACCCCGGCTACGACTGGACCACCACCCCCGAGGTGCTGGAGCGGGCCGGGGTGAGCTGGCAGGTCTACCAGGAGTGGGACAACTTCCAGGACAACAACATCGAGTTCTACCGGCCGTTCAAGGACGTCGCCCGCAAGGCGCTGGCCGGGCTGGGCTTCACCGGCACGAACGCGTTCTACACCGCGGTGCGGGAAGCGTCCGGCGCCGAGCGGCGGCGGCTTCTCGACGGGCTGGAAGCGGGTCTGGCCAAGCTCGGCGACGAGGAGCGGCGGCTGTTCGAGCGGGGCTTGCGCCGGGCCCCGGAGGGCGGCTTCGAGGAGGCGTTCCGCGCCGACGTGGCGGCCGGGCGGCTGCCCGCGGTGTCGTACCTGGTGCCGTCCCCGCTCGACTCAGAGCACCCCGACGTCTCCACCCCCGCGCACAGCGCGACCGTCACGTACGCGGTCCTGGACGCGCTCGCCGCCCACCCCGAGGTGTGGCGCAAGACCGCGGTCTTCCTCACCTACGACGAGAACGACGGCTTCTTCGACCACGTGGTGCCGCCCAACCCGCCCGCCGACGTGGCCGAGGAGTGGTGGCAGGGGCGGCCGCTGGGTCTGGGGATGCGGGTGCCGATGCTGGTGATCTCGCCGTGGACGGTCGGCGGCTACGTCTGCTCCGAGCTGTTCGACCACACCTCCGCCACCCGCTTCCTGGAGAAGTGGCTGGGCATCGAGGTGCCGAACGTCTCCGCCTGGCGCCGTACCGTATGCGGCGACCTGACCGGCGCCTTCGCCTTCGGCGCCGCCGCCGCTCCGCGGACGCTGCGCCACCCGGGGCCGCCCCCGGCGGACCGCGACCACTGGACGCCGCGGCCGCCCGCCGACCAGCGGATGCCGCGGCAGGAGGAGGGCACGCGTCCGGCCCGCCCGCTGCCGTATCAGCCGGAGGTGTCCGGCGTCTTCGAGCCGCGGGCGGGGGTCATGCGGCTGGCGCTCGCCAACGCCGGGGTGCGCAGCGCGCACATCATCCTCTTCCCGTACGCGGGCGAGTACGAGGCGCCCCAGCACCGCGACCTGGCCCCCGGCACCCTGTCCACCTGGGACGTCCCCGTGCGGGACGGGGGTTACGACCTCGTCGTCACGGGGCCGAACGGCTTCCGCCGGGAGTTCCGGGGCACGGCCGACGGCGCCGCCGCCGGGCTGCGGGTGCGCGGCGGCATCGACGCCCGCCGACGGCAGCTCACGCTCACCATCACCAACAAGGGGGAGCGCGCGATCGAGGTCACCGTGCGCCCGCGAGCCTATGTGGCCGACGCGGACGCGCGGCAGCGGACGGTGAGCGTGCGCGCGGGCTCGACCCGGGCCGTGGAGTTCTCGGCGAAGGAGGGTCACGGCTGGTACGACCTGGTGCTGACGGCGAAGGGCGACTCCTCCTTCCACCGCCGCCTCACCGGGCACATCGAGAACGGGCGCCCCTCGGTCAGCGGTTGAGCCCAGGGCTACCGGAGGCGTTTGCTCCGGATGTGGGGAAGCCCACAAAGGGGACAAAGGATCTTTTCCGGCTGACAGAGTGCTTTGGTCACAAGCACATCACGCCGCACTCGGTGCACGGACCGGAAAGCAGCCATGGCCGCACTCGCACGATGGTGTATCAGGCGCAGCGCCGTCGTGATCGTGCTCTGGTTGGCTCTCTTCGCGGGCGTCGCCGCCGCGGCGGCCGTGGCCGGGTCCGCGTACTCGAACGACTACGACATCCCGGGCACCGGCTCCTCCACGGCCTCGCGCCTGCTGGAGCAGCGGTTCCCGGACCGGGCGGGGGACACCGACACCATCGTCTGGCACACCGCCGACCGCGCCGGAACCGTGCGCTCCGCGGACGTCGAGCGGCGGATGACGGCGGCGCTGCGGCGCGTCGCCGAGCTGCCCGGCGTCGTCTCCGTCACCGGCCCGTACGGCACCGACGACACCAGCCGCGTCAGCGCCGACCAGCACACCGCCTACGCCACCGTCGTCTTCCGCGAACCCGCCGCCGACCTGGGCAAGGACGAGGTGCGCCGGGTCCTGGACACCGCGCGCTCGGCCGCCGCCCCGGGGCTGGAGGTCGAGATGGGCGGCGTGGGCGCCGGGCTCACCGAGACGGCCGGGTCCGCCCACCTCAGCGAGGCCATCGGCGTCGCCGTGGCCGCCGTCGTCCTCTTCCTCGCCTTCGGCTCGCTCGCGGCGACCCTGCTGCCGATCGCCACCGCGCTCATCGGCGTCGGCACCGCGTACGCGGCGATCGGGCTGCTCGGCCACGCCATGACCGTCGCCGACTTCGCGCCCATGCTCGGCATGCTGATCGGGCTCGGCGTCGGCATCGACTACGCGCTGTTCATCGTCACCCGGCACCGCCGGGGGCTGCGGCAGGGGCTGCCGGTCGCCGAGGCCGCGCAGCGGGCGGTGACCACCTCGGGCCGCGCGGTGATCTTCGCGGGCGCGACGGTGTGCCTGGCCCTGCTCGGCATGCTGGTGCTGCGGCTGAGCTTCCTGAACGGTGTCGCGGTCGCCGCCGCGCTGACGGTCGCGCTCACCGTCGCCGCCTCCATCACCCTGCTGCCCGCGCTGCTCGGGCTGCTGGGGATGCGGGCCCTGAGCCGCCGCGAACGACGGCGGCTGGCCGAGCACGGGCCACGTCCCGCCGCGGTGCCCGGCCTCGCCACCCGCTGGGCGTCCTTCGTGGAACGCCACCCCAAGGTGCTGGGCGCGGTCGCCGTCGCCGTCATGCTGACCCTCGCCCTGCCCACCCTCTCGCTCCGGCTCGGCACCTCCGACCAGGGCAACAACCCCGAGACCTCGACCACCCGGCAGGCGTACGACCTGCTCGCCGAGGGGTTCGGGCCCGGCTTCAACGGACCGCTGACGCTCATCGGCAGCATCGACGGCGCCGAGGACCGGATGGCCTTCACCCGGCTGACCACCACCCTGCGCACCACCGAGGGCGTCGCCTCGGTGAGCGCCGCGGACCTCGGCGGCGGTGGCGACACCGGGGTGATCACGGTCGTACCCACCACCGCCCCGCAGTCGCCGGACACCTCGCGGCTCGTCGAGCGGCTGCGCGCCGAGGTGCTGCCGAAGGCCGAGGAGGGCACCTCGCTGCGGGTGTACGTCGGCGGGCTGACCGCGGGGTACGACGATTTCGCGGCGGTGATCGTCTCCAAGTTGCCCTTGTTCGTGGGGGTGGTGGTGGCGCTCGGCTGTGTGCTGCTGCTGCTCGCGTTCCGCAGCATCGGCATCCCGGTCAAGGCGGCGGTCATGAATGTGGCCGCCGTCGCGTCGTCCTTCGGTGTCGTCGTCGCGGTCTTCCAGTGGGGCTGGGGGAGCGAGCCGCTGGGGCTCGGCAGGGCGGGCCCGATCGAACCCTTCCTGCCGGTGATCATGGTGTCGGTGCTCTTCGGCCTCTCCATGGACTATCAGGTGTTCCTGGTCAGCCGGATGTACGAGGAGTGGCAGGACACCCGCGACAACCGGCTCGCGGTCCGGGTGGGCCTCGCCGAGACCAGCCGGGTGATCAACTCCGCGGCCGTCATCATGATCGCCGTCTTCTCGGCGTTCGTGCTCAGTGGCGACCGGACCATCGCCATGTTCGGCATCGGGCTGGCGGCCGCGGTCGCCCTGGACGCCTTCGTCCTCCGCACGCTGCTGGTCCCCGCCCTGATGCATCTGCTCGGCGGCGCCAACTGGTGGCTGCCGGGCTGGCTGGAGCGGACCCTGCCGCGCATCAGCATCGAGGCACCGGCCCCGGAGCGGAGCCCGCTGCCCGTGCCCGGACCGCGCGCGCCCGAGGCGGACACGGCCCGCACGCCCGTGCCGTAGGGCGCGCTACGGGTCGTCAGCCCTCGCGAGGGCGGATCACCACCTGGCCGGAGTCGAGGTCTATGGGCCCCTTCCCCGGGTCGCTGTCGCCGATGTCCTCCAGCGTGAACTCCAGCCGGTTGCGCTCCTCTTCGGTGTGTTTGCGACCGGGCGCGAACAGCTCCTCGATGAGGTTGAACATGGCGACCCCCGTAGGTGTGGGACTGCGGCCAGTGTAAGCAGAACACCCGAAAAGGGGCCGGGCCCGCCGCCGTCAGCTGATGTCCAGCCGCAGGATCCGGTCATCCTCCTTGCCCGGCTTACCCCGCCCGTCCGTATTGCTCGTGACCAGCCACAGCCCGCCGTCGTCCGTGGCGACCACACTGCGCAGCCGCCCGTACTTCCCGGTGAGGAACGCCTGTGGCGCGGCCACCGGCTTGGTCCCCCGCAGCGGGATCCGCCACAGCCGCTCACCGCGCAGCCCCGCCATCCAGATGGAGCCCTTGGCGAACGCGATACCGCTCGGCGAGGCGTCCTTGGGCTTCCACTGCTCGACCGGATCGACGAACCCCTTCTTCCCGGCCTTGCCCTCCACCTCCGGCCAGCCGTAGTTCTTGCCCGGCCGGATCAGATTCAGCTCGTCCCAGGTGTCCTGGCCGAATTCGGATGCCCACAGCCGCTTCCGGGCGTCCCAGGCCAGCCCCTGCACATTGCGGTGGCCCAGGGAGTAGACGACGGAATCGGCCGACGGATTGCCGTGCGCCGGCTCGCCGTCCGGGGTCATCCGCAGGATCTTGCCGCCGAAGGAGTCCATGTCCTGGGCGAGCCCCCGCTCACCGCTCTCGCCCGTGCCCGCGTACAGCATCTTGTCCGGGCCGAAGGCGATCCGGCCGCCGTTGTGGATCGTGCCCTTGGGGATGCCCTTGAAGATCGTGTCCGGCGCGCCCAGCTGATCGCCCGAGGGGCGCTTGTCGTCGTACACCATCCGGACGATCCGGTTGTCCGAGTCGGTGGTGAGATACGCGTACACCATGTGGTCCGCGCCGAAGTCGGAGGAGACCGCAAGCCCCAGCAGACCGCCCTCGCCCGCGGGGGAGACGCCGGGCACGGACCCCAGCTCGGTCTGCTTCCCGCTGTCCGCCGAGATCTTGAAGATCTTCCCGGTGTCCCGGGAGGACACCAGCAGATCCCCGCCCGGCAGCGGGGCCACCCCCCAAGGCGATCGCAGCTTGGTGGTGAGCATGCTCACCACCTTCGCCGAACCCTTCCTGGGCGCCGCCGACTCACTGGTCGAGGGCGCCGACGACGGGGAGCCGCCCTTGGAGCCCTCCTTCCCGGGCGCGGACGAGCCCGACCGCTCGAAGGGGGACTTCACATCACCGGTCGAGCAGCCGGTGATCAACGACAGCGCGGCCGCGGCGGCCAGGGCGGGGGCGGCGAGGGCGGGGGTGATGCGAGGACGTCGCACGGTCGGGTTCCTCTCGGTGGGGCACGTGTGCCGCGGCACGGCACTGATTCTTATACACCGCAGCTCCGCGCCGGGTTCCCTTCCTCGAACCGGAGCCCACCCGCCCCAGCGGAGACGCTCAGTCCCACGACCCCCGGGCGGGCGGCAGCGTGGCGATCTCGGCGAGATCGTCGGCGGTCAGCATCACCTCAGCCGCCGCCGCGTTCTCCGCCGCCCAGCGCTCCCGCTTGGTCCCCGGCACCGGCACCACGTGCGGCCCCTGGGCCAGCAGCCACGCCAGCGCCACCTGAGCCGCCGTCACCGTCTCCCCGTGCCGCCGCGCGACCCGCCGCAGCCCGGCCACGATGGGCTGGTTCGCCGCCATCATCTCTGCCGTGAAGCGCGGGTGCCGGGCCCGCATGTCCTCCGGCTCGAAGCCCTGCCCCGGCGTGAGCGTCCCGCTCAGGAAGCCGTTGCCCAGCGGCATCGCCGCCAGGAAGCCCACCCCGCGCGAGGCGCACCACGGCACCAGCGCCTCCAGCGCCTCGGGCGACCACACCGACAGCTCGGCCTCCACACAGCTCACCGGGAAGACCTGCTGCACCCGCTCCAGCTGGCGCACCGTCGCGTCGTGCATCCGCGCACCGGCCCGCCGCTGGGCCCGCGCCCCCACCGCGCACAGCCCCAGCGCCCGCACCTTGCCCGCGGCGACCAGCTCCGCCATCGCGCCCCAGGTCTCCTCTATCGGCACCTCGGGATCGGCCCGGTGCAGCTGGTAGAGATCGATCACATCGGTCTGCAGCCGCCGCAGGGAGGCGTCGCACGCCCGCTTCACATAGCCGGGCCGCCCGTTGGCCACGATGTGCTGCTCGCCGACGAGCAGTCCGCACTTGGTGGACACGAAGGCGTCCGCGCGCCGCTCCTTGAGCGCCCGGCCCACCAGCAGTTCATTGGTGAAGGGGCCGTACATGTCGGCGGTGTCCAGCAGGCTCGCACCCGCGTCGAGCGCGGTGTGCACGGCGCGCAGCGAGTGCTCGCCGTTGCGCTGCGAAGCGGTGTATGCCCAGCTCATGGGCATACACCCAAGGCCGATGGCACCCACCTCGAGCGCCGCCGCTCCGATTGTCCTGCGCTCCACCTGGCCTGACCCCTCCCGTTTCTCGCACCAAACTAACCTCTGCGGAGAGCCTCACTTCGCATAGCCTCCTGGCATGAGTGCAGATCACAGCGATACGTTCCGGCACCACGATTCGTCTCATGCCGCGTCCGGCGGCTCGGCCCGCCCCCTCGTCTGGCTGCCCATCCCGCCCGAGGAGATCGAGGGCCTGCCCGAGAGCCTGGAGTACGCCCACTGGGACGGTGGCCCCGAGTACCCCACCGACCCCGCCCGCGTCGCCTTCTACTGCGCGCCGTACATGAAGCGTCCCGAGGTGCTGGCCCGGCCGCTGGAGGCCATGACCGGCCTGCGGGTGATCCAGACGCTCACCGCGGGCATAGACAGCCTGCTGCCCGCCATGTCACGCGTCGTCCCCGGCGTGCAGCTGTGCAACGCCCGGGGGCTGCACGACGCGAGCACCGCCGAGCTGGCCCTGACCCTGATCCTGGCGTCGCTGCGTGACATCCCCGGTTTTGTCCGCGCGCAGGACGCCGGGGAATGGAACTCCGGCTTCCGTCCGGCGCTCGCCGACAAGTCCGTTCTGATCGTCGGATACGGTTCGATCGGCAGCGCGATCGAGGACCGGCTCGAACCCTTTGAGTGCGAGCGGGTGACGCGCGTCGCGCGCTCCCCGCGCACGACCGAGCGCGGTCCGGTGCACCCGATCGACGCCTTGCCTCAACTGCTTCCGGAGGCCGACGTCGTTGTCCTGGTGACCCCGCTGACCGAGCAGACCCGGGGCCTGGCCGGAGCGGATTTCCTGGCGAAGATGAAGGACGGAGCGCTGTTGGTGAACGTCGCACGGGGCGCGGTGGTGGACACCAAGGCACTCCTCGCCGAGGTGGAGAGCGGCCGGCTGCGCGCCGCGCTGGATGTCACCGACCCCGAGCCCCTGCCCGCCGGGCATCCGCTGTGGCACGCTCCAGGAGTGCTCATCACCCCGCATGTGGGCGGCCCCTCGTCGGCCTTCCGGCCGCGCGCCAAGCGGCTGTTGCGCGCCCAGCTGCGCCGGTTCGCCGCGGGCGAGCCGATGGAACATCTGATGATGACCACGGGGTAGACGAGGGGGCAACATGCCCCTGGCAGTACATACAGGCATCGATTGACTGCACTCCGTATATACAACGCCGTAGTCGGTTACGTTGAGTAGATGGCCTATGTCCCTGAGTGACCAGTCTGGTGTATCGTCCCGAGCGGGGGCTGCGCCAATGACCTGACGGCGTCAGCGATGGACCGGAACTCGAGGGGGGCGACGGGCGATGTATGGCCAATGGACCAACGACCCGACGCAGCTCAGGCGTCGACCGCGACTATTCCGCGCAGCCGCGCGGCTCTCGATGACGAAGCTCATGGGGATACGGCTCGCGCGGCCGCGCCCCCTCGCGCGACGGGTGGCAGCGCGGTGAGCGCCACCGGAGCGGTGCTCGCCCGGCCGTCGGTCTCCGGCGGCACCCGGCTGCTGCCCCAGGTCGCCCTCGTCCTGGTCTGCGCCGGGTACGCGGTGGGTGCGGTGCTCGGCTGGGGATCGGCCGAACTGGCCGTCTTCATGGGCGATTTCGGCCTGGCCGCGGCCGCGCTCACGGCCGCGGCCTCCTGTCTGTGGCACGGGCGCGGGAATGCGGGGCGGATGCGCCCGGCATGGCTGCTGTTCGCGGCCTCCTCCGCCATGGCCGCCCTGGGCAACGCCACCTGGGGGTGGTACGAGGTGGTGCTGGGCCGTGCCGTCCCCACCCCCTCGTTCGCCGATGTCTGTTTCCTGCTCTTCGCGCCGCCCGCGATCGTGGGCATGCTGGTGCTCGCCAAGCGCCCGCAGAACCGGGCCGGATGGATCTGCCTGGGCCTGGACGCCTGGCTGATCGCCGGATCGCTGATGACCCTGTCGTGGAGCCTCGCGCTCGCCCACACCGGGGAGTTCGGCGGGGACGCCGAGAGCGTGGCCCGCAGGGCCTTCTCGCTCGCCTATCCGCTGCTGGACATCGTGCTGGTCAGCATGGTGATCGTGCTGCACTTCCGGCGCTCGTCGTCGGCCAGCCGGTCGGCGGTCAACACCGCGATCGCCGCGTTCGCCCTGACCGTGCTGTGCGACGCGCTGTTCACCTCGCCGCTGCTCCACGAGCGCTACCACTCCGGCCAGATCCTGGACGCCGGATGGTTCGCCGGTTCGCTGCTGCTCGCGTACGCGCCCTGGGTGGCCCGGCGGGACGCCGCCGAGACCCCGCCGCCCGTGGCGCGCCGCTCCGACCGGCCGAGCCGCCCCACGGCGGGCGCGTTCGCCGCCCTGGCGCCGTATCTCGCCGCCGCCGTCTGCACGCTGGGGATCCTGTTCAACGTGATGGACGGCCGCCCGGTCGACGGGGGAGTGCTCTTCACCGCATGCGCGGTCGTGCTCGCCCTGCTCGTCCGGCAGGCGATCATGCTCATGGACAACATCGCGCTCACCCAGGAGCTGGCGCAGAAGGAGAACCACTTCCGGTCCCTGGTGCAGAGCTCCAGCGATGTGATCATGATCGCCGCGCCCACCGGCATCCTGCGGTACGTCAGCCCAGCCGCCTCCGGCGTCTACGGGCGGGACGCGGACGAGCTGATGGGCTCCGAACTGGCCTCGCTCATCCACCCCGAGGACCTGGGCCCGGTGGTCCACGAGGTCCGCCGCTTCCTGGCCGCCTCGCCGGGCGAGGAGCCCACCACTCGCATCGAGTGCCGTTTCCGCTCCGGCTCCGGCGACTGGCTCAACGTGGAGTCGACGATCAACCGCCACCACGGCGGCCTGATCTTCAACAGCCGCGATGTCACCGAGCGGGTCCGGCTCCAGGCCCAGCTCCAGCACAGCGCCGAGCACGACCCGCTGACCGACCTGCCCAACCGCGCCCTGTTCACCAAGCGCGTCCGGCACGCGGTCGGCGGCCGCCGCCGCACCGACGCGGGCACCGCCGTGCTCTTCATCGACCTCGACGGCTTCAAGGCCGTCAACGACACCGTCGGCCACCAGGCGGGCGACGAGCTGCTGGTCCAGGCCGCCCGCCGGCTCCAGGAGTCCGTGCGCTCCGGCTCCGGCGACTGCGCCGCCCGGCTCGGGGGCGACGAGTTCGCCGCCCTCATCGTGGGCGACGGCGCCGGGGACACCAGCACCCGCGAATGCCGCATCCTGGAGATCGCCGACCGGCTGCGGGCCCGGCTCTCCCAGCCCTACCGGGTCGAGGGCGGCACCGAGGTGCGGGTCGCCGCCAGCATCGGCGTCGCCTTCGCCGAGCCCGGCACCAGCCCCGGCGCCCTGATGCGCAACGCCGACCTGGCCATGTACCGGGCCAAGGCCGCCGGGAAGAACCGCGTCGAGCTGTACGCCCCGCAGATGCAGGCCGAGGTGGCGCGCCGCGCCGAGGTCGCCACGAGACTGCGCGCCGCCCTGCACGACGGTGAGTTCGTGCTGCTGCACCAGCCCGTCGTGGAGCTGGCGACCGGCCGGGTCACCGCCGTCGCGGCGCAGCCCCGCTGGCGCTCCGCCCAGGGCATCCTGTTCACCCCGGGCGAGTTCCTGAGGGTCGCCGACAACGGGCGCGGCGGAGACCACGGCCGCGCGGGCGAAGAAGGCGCCCGCACCGCCGAGCTGACCCGGTGGACGCTGGAGGCCGCCGTGGAACAGGCCGCCGAGCGCCGCCGCGACGGCCATATGGTCCCCGTCTGCGTGCGGCTGCCCGCGGGGCGTCTGGTCGACAAGTCGATGCCGCCCAAGGCCGTCGAGACCCTGCTCGCCCGGCACGGCCTGCCGTCCGGCGCGCTGATCCTGGAGCTGACCGACAGCGACCCCCGGGTGCCGCTGGACGAGCTGGAGCACCGCCTCGGCGCGCTGCGCCGCCTGGGGGTGCGGATCGCGCTCGACGGCTTCGGCAGCGGCTACGCCGCGATCAGGGCGCTGCGCCGGCTCCCCATCGACGTGCTCAAGCTGGACCAGGGGCTGGTCGAGGGGGTGGTGGAGTCCTCCCGGCTGCACAAGATCACCTCAGGGCTGCTGCGGATCGGCGGCGACCTCGGGATGCAGTCCATCGCGGAGGGCGTGGACCTGCCCGAGCAGCTGGTCACCCTGCGCGGCATGGGGTGCACCCACGCCCAGGGCATGGTCTTCAGCGGGCCGCTGGATGAGCACCGGCTGCGCCGGGCGCTGATCCGCGGCGGCTATCCGGTGCCGCGCTCGGACGCCCCGTTGCTGGTCGGCGGCGGGCTGCCGGTGCGGCACGGCGGATACGGCGGGCACGGGCCCCGGCGCCCGGAGGCGCACCACACCCACCCACCGACCCGCTCAAATACTGAGACTCCTGTCCCACCCACTTGACACTTGATACGCGCGGGGGGGAGGGTCGGAGCCATGCGCACCCGAATTCTCGTACTTGGACAGCGCGTCGGCTGAGCAGGGTCATGTTGAAGCCCTGCGGACCCCCACCGGCGCGCTCCCCTCGCTTGCCTCACGGCACGAGGGGTTTTTTGTTGCACTGACGCCTGTGCAGCGCCTTCCTCCCGCATCACACCTCATTCGAGAAGAGAATGCCGATGACCGAGCAGGCCTCCGGGGCCCATCATCCCCAGCCGCGGGCCCGTAACGGCGGACCGCAGTCCGCCACCGTCGAGCACGTCACGGGCGCGCAGTCCCTCATCCGTTCGCTCGAGGAGGTGGGCGCCGACACCGTCTTCGGGATCCCCGGCGGTGCGATCCTCCCCGCGTACGACCCGATGATGGACTCCTCGAAGGTCAGGCACGTACTCGTCCGTCATGAGCAGGGCGCGGGCCACGCCGCCACCGGTTACGCCCAGGCCACCGGCAAGGTCGGCGTCTGCATGGCGACCTCGGGCCCCGGCGCCACGAACCTGGTCACCCCGATCGCCGACGCCCACATGGACTCGGTCCCGATCGTCGCGATCACCGGGCAGGTGGCCTCCAAGGCGATCGGCACGGACGCCTTCCAGGAGGCGGACATCTGCGGCATCACGATGCCGATCACCAAGCACAACTTCCTGGTCACCAAGGCCGAGGACATCCCGCGGACGATCGCAGAGGCGTTCCACATCGCCGCCACCGGCCGCCCCGGCCCGGTCCTGGTCGACATCGCCAAGGACGCGCTCCAGGCCAAGACCACCTTCTCCTGGCCGCCGCAGACCGACCTGCCCGGCTACCGCCCGGTCACCAAGCCGCACGCCAAGCAGATCCGCGAGGCCGCCCGGCTGATCACCGAGGCCCAGCGCCCGGTGCTGTACGTGGGCGGTGGCGTCCTCAAGGCGCACGCCACCGCTGAGCTGCGGGTGCTGGCCGAGCTGACCGGGGCGCCGGTCACCACCACCCTGATGGGGCTCGGGGCCTTCCCCGACAGCCACCACCTCCACCTCGGCATGCCGGGCATGCACGGCACCGTCGCGGCCGTCACCGGCCTGCAGAAGGCGGACCTGATCGTGGCGCTCGGCGCGCGCTTCGACGACCGGGTCACCGGCAAGCTCGACTCGTTCGCCCCCCACGCCAAGATCGTGCACGCGGACATCGACCCGGCGGAGATCGGTAAGAACCGCGCCGCCGACGTGCCGATCGTCGGGGACGCCCGCGAGGTCATCGCGGACCTGGTCGTCGCGGTCCAGGCCGAGCACGACGCGGGCCACACCGGCGACTACACCGGCTGGTGGGAGGACCTGAACCGGTGGCGCGAGACCTACCCGCTCGGCTATGACCTGCCCGAGGACGGCAGCCTGTCGCCGCAGCAGGTCATCCAGCGGATCGGCGAGCTGGCCCCGGAGGGCACCGTCTTCGCCGCGGGCGTCGGCCAGCACCAGATGTGGTCCGCCCACTTCATCCAGTACGAGCAGCCCGCTACCTGGCTGAACTCGGGCGGCGCCGGGACCATGGGCTACGCCGTCCCGGCCGCCATGGGCGCCAAGGCCGGTGCGGCGGACCGTACGGTCTGGGCGATCGACGGTGACGGCTGCTTCCAGATGACCAACCAGGAGCTGGTCACCTGCGCGCTGAACAACATCCCGATCAAGGTCGCGATCATCAACAACGGCGCGCTGGGCATGGTCCGCCAGTGGCAGACCCTGTTCTACAACCAGCGCTACTCCAACACCGTGCTGCACTCCGGCCCGGGCGCTGACACCACCCAGCCCAGCGCGGGCACCAGGGTCCCGGACTTCGTGAAGCTCGCCGAGGCCATGGGCTGCATCGGCATCCGCTGCGAGGACCCGGCCGACCTGGACGCCGTGATCGAGAAGGCCAACGCGATCAACGACCGGCCGGTGGTCGTGGACTTCATCGTCCACGAGGACGCCATGGTGTGGCCGATGGTCGCGGCCGGCACCTCCAACGACGAGATCCTGGCGGCGCGGGACACCCGCCCGGACTTCGGCGACGGCGAAGACGACTGAGGCCACGGGACCGAGAGAAGAAGAAGAGAGACACACGCCATGTCCAAGCACACGCTCTCCGTCCTGGTGGAGAACACCCCCGGCATCCTCGCCCGGATCGCCGCCCTGTTCTCCCGCCGCGGCTTCAACATCGACTCGCTCGCCGTGGGCGTCACCGAGCACCCCGACATCTCCCGCATCACCATCGTGGTCAATGTCGAGGAGCTGCCGCTCGAGCAGGTCACCAAGCAGCTCAACAAGCTCGTCAACGTTCTGAAGATCGTCGAGCTGGAGGACGGCTCGGCCATTCAGCGGGAACTCGTTCTCGTGAAGGTCCGCGCCGACAACGAGACCCGCTCCCAGATCGTCGAGATCGTCCAGCTGTTCCGCGCCAAGACCGTGGACGTCTCCCCGGAGGCCGTGACCATCGAGGCCACCGGCAGCAGCGACAAGCTCGAGGCCATGCTCAAGATGCTGGAACCGTACGGCATCAAGGAGCTGGTGCAGTCCGGCACGATCGCCATAGGGCGCGGCGCCCGCTCCATCACCGACCGGAGCCTGCGCGCGCTCGACCGGTCCGCCTGACGAGACCCCCGAACCTTCACCCGCCCGCCCGTCATACGGTGGGACGCACAACCCACACGCTAGGAGAATCCCGAAGTGGCCGAGCTGTTCTACGACGACGACGCCGACCTGTCCATCATCCAGGGCCGCAAGGTCGCGATCCTTGGCTACGGCAGCCAGGGCCACGCCCACGCGCTGTCGCTGCGCGACTCGGGCGTCGACGTCCGCGTCGGCCTGCAGGAGGGCTCCAAGTCCAAGGCCAAGGCCGAGGAGCAGGGGCTGCGCGTGGTGAGCCCCGCCGAGGCGGCCGCCGAGGCCGACGTCATCATGATCCTGGTCCCGGACCCGATCCAGGCCAAGGTCTACGAGGAGTCCGTGAAGGACAACCTGAAGGACGGCGACGCGCTGTTCTTCGGGCACGGCCTCAACATCCGGTACGACTTCATCAAGCCGCCGGGCAACATCGACGTCTGCATGGTCGCCCCCAAGGGCCCGGGGCACCTGGTCCGCCGCCAGTACGAGGAGGGCCGCGGCGTGCCGTGCATCGCGGCCGTCGAGCAGGACGCCACGGGTAACGCCTTCCCGCTCGCCCTGTCGTACGCCAAGGGCATCGGCGGCACCCGGGCCGGTGTCATCAAGACCACCTTCACCGAGGAGACCGAGACGGACCTCTTCGGCGAGCAGGCGGTGCTGTGCGGTGGCACCGCGGCGCTGGTCAAGGCCGGGTTCGAGACCCTGACCGAGGCCGGCTACCAGCCGGAGATCGCGTACTTCGAGTGCCTCCACGAGCTGAAGCTGATCGTGGACCTCATGTACGAGGGCGGCCTGGAGAAGATGCGCTGGTCGATCTCCGAGACCGCCGAGTGGGGCGACTACGTCTCCGGCCCGCGGATCATCAACGACTCCACCAAGGCCGAGATGAAGAAGATCCTCGGCGAGATCCAGGACGGCACCTTCGCCAAGAACTGGATGGCGGAGTACAACGCCGGTCTGCCGAAGTACAACGAGCTGAAGAAGGCGGACGAGGACCACCTCCTGGAGACCACGGGCAAGGAGCTGCGCAAGCTCATGAGCTGGGTCGACGACGAGGCGTAAGCGCCCGGACGGCGCGGTGGACCGTGCCCCGGGTGTGGCGGGGGTTCCCTGGAACCCCCGCCACACCCGGTTCGCCGTTGTCCACCGCGCACCACCACGTGCGGGTGATCCTGCCGCATAGGCGCATTACACAGGCCCGATCGCTACTACACTTTCCTGCAACAAACGCGTCAGGCTCACAGCGTCGTGCGTCTTCCACGCGGCTGGAACCCTTCACCGCCTGCGGCCGTCGGGACGGCCGTCCGCTGAGGACTAGTGAGGACTGAAGACCACGTGAGCACTGCTTCCCCCGGTAAACCCGTCGTACTCATCGCCGAAGAGCTGTCGCCCGCCACGGTCGACGCCCTGGGCCCGGATTTCGAGATCCGGAGCTGCAACGGCGCGGACCGAGACGAACTGCTTCCCGCCCTGGCCGACGTGGACGCGATCCTCGTCCGCAGCGCGACCAAGGTCGACGCGGAAGCCATCGCCGCGGCGAAGAAGCTGAAGGTGGTCGCCCGGGCGGGTGTCGGCCTGGACAATGTGGATGTTTCGGCCGCCACCAAGGCGGGCGTCATGGTCGTCAACGCGCCGACGTCCAACATCGTCACCGCCGCCGAGCTGGCCTGCGGCCTGCTGGTCGCCACCGCCCGCAACATTCCGCAGGCGAACGCCGCGCTGAAGAACGGCGAGTGGAAGCGCAGCAAGTACACCGGTGTGGAGCTGAGCGAGAAGACCCTCGGCGTCGTCGGCCTCGGCCGCATCGGCGTCCTGGTGGCCCAGCGCATGTCCGCCTTCGGGATGAAGGTCGTCGCGTACGACCCGTACGTGCAGCCCGCGCGCGCCGCGCAGATGGGTGTGAAGCTGCTCTCCCTCGACGAGCTGCTCGAGGTCTCGGACTTCATCACCGTCCACCTGCCGAAGACCCCCGAGACGGTCGGCCTGATCGGCGACGAGGCGCTGCGCAAGGTCAAGCCCGAGGTCCGCATCGTCAACGCGGCCCGTGGCGGGATCGTGGACGAGGCGGCGCTGGCCGCCGCCCTCAAGGAGGGCCGGGTCGCCGGGGCCGGTCTCGACGTGTTCTCCAAGGAGCCGTGCACCGACTCCCCGCTGTTCGAGTTCGACAACGTGGTCGCCACCCCGCACCTGGGCGCCTCCACCGGCGAGGCCCAGGAGAAGGCGGGCATCGCGGTCGCGCGCTCGGTGCGGCTGGCCCTCGCGGGCGAGCTGGTCCCGGACGCGGTGAACGTGCAGGGCGGCGTGATCGCCGAGGACGTGCGCCCCGGGCTGCCGCTGGCCGAGAAGCTGGGCCGGATCTTCACCGCGCTCGCGGGCGAGGTCGCCGTCCGGCTGGACGTCGAGGTGTACGGCGAGATCACCCAGCACGACGTCAAGGTGCTGGAGCTGTCCGCGCTCAAGGGCGTCTTCGAGGACGTCGTCGATGAGACCGTGAGTTACGTGAACGCCCCGCTGTTCGCGCAGGAGCGCGGCGTCGAGGTGCGGCTGACCACCAGCTCGGAGTCCTCGGAGCACCGCAATGTGGTGATCGTGCGCGGCACCCTGGCCGACGGTACGGAGGTCTCGATCTCCGGCACGCTGGCCGGTCCGAAGCACCTGCAGAAGATCGTCGCGGTCGGGGAGTACGACGTCGACCTGGCGCTCGCCGACCACATGGCCTTCCTCCGCTACACCGACCGTCCCGGCGTCGTCGGCACGCTCGGCCGCATCCTGGGCGAGGCGGGCATCAACATCGCGGGCATGCAGGTCTCGCGTGCCGCCGTGGGCGGTGCCGCACTGGTCGCGCTGACCGTGGACGACACGATTCCGCAGGGTGTGCTCACCGAGATCGCCGAGGAGATCGGCGCCACGTCGGCCCGTTCGGTCAACCTGGCCTGATCCGCCGCGCGGCACCCACGCGCCGTCAGGGCCCGGTCCCCGCTTCGAGCGGGGGCCGGGCCCTTTTGGTGTCCTGCCGCCGGACCTTTTTCATCACCCGTTGAATAAGATGGCGGGGAGCGCTACGCTCTCAGCTATGTGGAGAAAAACTCTCCACATGGCTTCGTGTGCGCCCTTTGCAGGAGACCCCTCGTGTCCACTGATCCCGCCCCGCCCCGCATGCGCGCCGACGCGCGCCGCAACCGCGAGGAGATCCTGCGCGCCGCCCGGGAGGTCCTCGCGGACCAGGGGCCGGACGCCCCGCTGGACGAGATCGCCCGGCGCGCCGGGGTCGGCATCGCCACCCTCTACCGGCGGTTTCCCACCCGACCCGACCTCCTCCGCGGCGTGGCCGCCGAGGTCTTCACCGCGGTGGACGCGGCCGCGCGGCGGGCCGCCGGCGCGGAGGGCGACCCGGCCGACGCCCTGCGGCGCTTCATGCACGCCGCCCTCGACCTCAAGATCGGGTCCGTGGTGCCGGCCCTGCTGGGCCACATCACCGCCGGCGAACTCTTCGGCCGGGAGCGCGGCGACGCCGCCGACCCCGTCGAGACCGTCGACGGCCTCCTCGCCCGCGCCCGCGCGGCCGGTGCGATCCGCCCCGATGTCGTCTTCGGCGACATCGTCCTGATGATCATCCGGCTCTCGCGGCCACTGCCCGGCGGCGGCCGCATCCCGGACGACGACGCCCTCGCCCACCGCCAGCTCGATCTGTACGTGGACGGGCTGCGCCCCAGCGGCTCCGCGCGGCCCGCCACGCCCCTCGGCGGCCCGGCCGTGGACGCCGCCGCCTTCACCCGCATCCGGGAGCGAGTGATCGACGACGCCCGTGCCGACGTCGACTGATCACCGCTCGCCGTCCGCACCGCACGACCAGAAAGGCACCGTCATGTCCGAGCCCTCAGCCATACCGCCCGAGGCCGCACCGCCCGCTGCCCCATCGTCCGAGGCCAATCCCCGGCGCTGGCTCGCCCTGCTCTTCATCGGCCTCGCCCAGCTGATGATCGTTCTCGACATCACCATCGTGAACATCGCCCTGCCCTCCGCCCAGCGCGACCTGGGCATCTCCGCCGGTGACCGGCAGTGGGTCATCACCGCCTACACCCTGGCCTTCGGCAGTCTGCTGCTGTTCGGCGGCCGGATCGCCGACTACACCGGCCGCAGGCGGGCCTTCCTGATCGGCCTGATCGGCTTCGCCGGGGCCTCCGCGCTCGGCGGCGCCGCCCAGGGGCTCGGGACGCTGCTCGGGGCCCGGGCGCTGCAGGGCGCCTTCGCCGCGCTGCTCGCGCCCTCGGCGCTGTCGCTGCTGGCCGTGAACTTCACCGAGGCGCGCGAGCGCGCCAAGGCGTTCGGCATCTTCGGGGCGATCGCGGCGGGCGGCGGCGCGATCGGCCTGGTCGTCGGCGGGCTGCTGACCGAGTACCTGGACTGGCGCTGGTGCCTCTACGTCAACGTGCCGATCGCCGTCGTCGCGGCGTTCAGCTGGTCCGTCCTGCCCGCCGACCGGCCCGCCGGGGAGCGGGCGCGCTTCGACATCCCCGGCCTGCTGCTGGCCGTCTCCGGTCTGGTGTCACTGGTCTACGGATGCAGCGAGGCCGAGTCCGAGGGCTGGGACTCCCGGCTGGTGACCGGGCTGCTCGTCCTGGGCGTGGTGCTGCTCACCGCCTTCGTCCTGGTGGAGCGGCGCGCCGCCCGGCCGCTGCTGCCGATCCGCGTGATCGCGGACCGTACCCGGGGCAGCGCCTATCTGGCGGTCGGCCTGTCGGTGGTCGGCATGTTCGCGATGTTCCTCTTCCTCACCTACTACATGCAGATCGTCAAGGGGTACTCGGCGCTGGTCACCGGCGTGGCCTTCCTGCCGATGACCGCGGCCGTGCTGGCCGCCGCGGGCGGCGTCGCCGCCCGCCTCATCCCCCGGGTGCCGCCCCGGGCGCTGGTCGTGCCGGGTCTGCTGTGCGCGGCCACCGGGGTGGCGCTGCTGGTCCCGCTGGAGACGGGAAGCTCGTACGCGGCGGGCGTGCTGCCCTCCGAACTCCTCGTCGGCTTCGGCATGGGCCTGGTGATGGCCCCCTCGATGAACTACGCGACCCACGGCGTGCGGCCGCAGGACGCGGGCATCGCCTCCGCCACGGTGAACACGGCCCAGCAGATCGGCGGTTCGATCGGCACGGCGATGCTCAACACCATCGCCACCAGCGCGACCGCCGACTACCTGCGCGACCACGCCCGCCGTATGACACCGGCCACCGCCAAGGACGGGCTGGTCGAGGGCTTCTCCCACGCGTTCGTCTGGTCGTCGGTGATCCTCACGGCGGCAGCGGTGGTGGTGGGCGTGCTGATGAACACGCCACGCCCTGAGCGCGGCAAGGCCGCCCATGGCGCCGCGCCGGCCCCCGCGCACCTGGGCTGACGCCGGTCGTCAACGCCGGGGCTGTCCGTCGCTCGTGTGAGGGGTGGCCCTGGCGTTCTCGCCCGCTGGGCTGGGGCGCGTGGCCAGAATCCCGTCCATGGGAGGAACCATGACTGCTCAACCGCTTCCGGCCTGGGTCTTTCCGCCCCCGGGCGGCTTCACCCCGGACGACCTTGACCGTATTCCGGCTCTGCCGCCGCACACTGAGCTGATCGATGGAAGCCTCGTCTTCGTCGGCCCGCAGACGGCCTTTCATTCGCTGGTGACCTCTCTGCTGGAGCGCGGCCTCCGGGCCTCGGTGCCAGAGTCGCTGAGCGTGTGCCGCGAGATGACCATCACCATCAACAAGGGCAACCGTCCCGAGCCCGATATCTCAATCCTGCGTGCGGAGGCCGTATCCGACGAAGCGGATGAGACGGGCTACGACGCCGCCGATGTCATGCTCGCGGTGGAGGTGGTGTCGCCGGAGTCGGAAGGCCGCGACCGTGAGCGCAAGCCCCAGCTGTACGCCAAGGCGGGAATCCCGCACTTCTGGCGGATCGAGAAGGGCGACGGTCGTCGCCCGGTGGTCTACGTCTACGAGCTGGACCCGGCGACCGGCGCATACGTCCCCTCCGGCATCCACCGCGACCGGCTGAAGCTCACCGTCCCCTTCGGCATCGACATCGACCTCACCGAGATCGACCGGATGTGAGGGCAGGCCCCGCCTCGCGCAGCACCGTCCGGATGACCGCCCCCGCCGAGCGCTGCGGGCGGTAGCGGTAGGTGTCGGCCGGGGTCCAGCCGGTGTCCGTCGTGAAGGTGCGCAGCGCCCACTCCGGGGGCTCGGTGCCCGAGGAGCCGGCCTCCGCTCGGGCCCGGGCGGCCTCGGCCTCGAACTTCGCTCGGGCGATCCGGTTCACGTCGACGCGGCGGCCGTTGTACGTCGTGCCGGTGGCCGAGAACTGGTTGCCGTGGAAGGTGGCCACCGTGATGTCGGGGGAGGCACCCGGCCCGGTGTGGGTGAAGACGTCGTACTCGGAGACGATCTTCGATTCGAGCCCGGCGCCCAGGAAATAGGCGCTGCCGCCCAGCGCCTGACCGCGCATCGGGTAGTCGGGGTCGTCGGTGGAGCCGCGGAAGTAATTGTTGTACGTGTGCACCTGGCCGAACCGGACGCGGGGGCTGCGCTGCGCGGTGTCGGAGAACAGGTTGTGGTGGAAGGTGATCCGCAGATGGCCGCGGTCGCGGTCGCCCTTGCCGTCGCCGGAGCCGATCAGCAGGGTCTTCTCGTGGTCGCTGAAGCGGCTGGAGGAGACGGTCACGAAGTCCGTGCCGTCCTCCATATCCAGCAGCCCGTCGTGGTGTTCGACGCGCTTGCCGTGGAAGCCGACGGCCGCCCGGCTGGTGGGGTAGCGGCCGTCGGAGAAGGCGCAGTGGTCGATCCAGATGTTGCGGCCGGTGACGATGGACAGCGCGTCGAAGCGCGCGTTCCACGCGCCGCTCGCGCCGTCGCCCGGGTCCCAGCTGGGGAAGTGGTCGGTGGGGGCCTCGAAGCGGAGGTTGCGGATGACGATGTTCCGGCCGGTGTTGACGGTCAGATAGACGCCGAGCAGGGCCGCGTCCCGGCCGGTTCCCAGGATCGTGGTGTTGCTGGGCACGGTGAGCTGGATCTGCTGCTTCTGGGCGTTCGAGCCGGTGACGCGGAGGGTGCGCATCCGCTTGCACCACGCGTAGCGGTCGTCGCTCCACGCCGTACCGTCGGGGCCGAAGCAGTCCATGTAGCGCCGCAGGTCCCAGCCGGGGGCGTAGTCCTGGGCGTCCAGGAGGCGGCCGTCGTCGGTCTCGTTGCCGTTCAGGTGGCCGCGCACGCGGATGACCTTGGGGGCGGTCGGATCGCCGTGGTTGGCGAGGGCGTCCCGCAGCTCGGCGCGGGTGCGGACCACATGGACGCTGTCGGGCGCCGCGCCCGCGCCTCCGGTGGTGCCGGGGCTCGCCGTGGCCCAGCCGGTGGGCCCGCCCGACGAAGCCACAGCAGGCGGCGCCGCGGCGGCCCCGCCCGGTGCGGCCAGTACGGCGCACAGGAGCGCGGCCGCCGCGGCGTACGCGGATCGGCGCATCGGGTCAGCCCGCCATCTCGTACGCGTAGTCCGGCGAGAACGAGCCCGCCGCCCCCGCGCAGCCGTCCAGTTCGCCCGGCGGCTTGATCCACAGGTAGGCGTCGATCGCCGGATCGCCGGTGCCCGCCGTCGGGTTCTCGCCGACCTTGCGGCCGCGCGGGTCGCACCAGGTGTCGCCGGGCGCGGGGCCGTTGCCGTTGCGGCTGGTGTCGATGACCGCGGTGAGGCCCGAGGAGCCGCCGAGCTGGGCCAGCACGGCCTTGGCGAAGGCCACCTCGTCGGCGGTGCGGCGGTAGTTGGAGACATTGCTGTAGATGCCGTCGCCGCTGCTCAGCACGCCCGCCGAGCGCAGCCGGGCGGCCTGGACGGCGGGGCTGTTCCAGGCGGAGTGACCGGCGTCGAAGTACACCCGGGCCTTGGGCGCGGCGGCGTGGATGGTGGCGGAGGCGCGGGCGAGCGAGGCGTAGCGGGCGCTCAGCTCGGCGGGCGACAGACAGCTGATGAGCGCGATCGAGTCCGGTTCGAGGATGACGACCGAGGGCCCGCTGCCCAGCCCGGCGGCGAAGCCGCGCACCCAGGCGTCGTAGCTCGCCAGATCGGGGGCCCCGCCCGCCGAGGCGCCGCCGCAGTCGCGGTTGGGGAGCTGGTAGGCGACCAGCACCGGCACCTGGCCCTTGGCGGAGGCGGCCGAGGTGATCTTACGGACGTCCTCGGTGACGGTGCCCGGGGTGTACCGCGAGAACCAGACACCCTGGGGCTGGGACGCGATCCGCGAGGCGATACGGGCCCGGCGGGAGTCGTTCGGGTTGGCGGCGACCCACTTGTTGACCTGCGAGCCGGGGTCGTTGAAGAAGGCGGTGGCGGAGGGCAGTTCGCCCGCGGCGACGCGGGGTGCCTGACCCGCGCCGACCAGGAAGGCGGTGGCGAGCGCGGCGGCCGCTAACGCTCTGATGACGCGCATGCTGCATCAGTCCTCTCGCGGACCGGGGGACGGGAGACGGGACTGCTTCCTGGTTGCCGCCGCGCACCGGAAGGTTGCCGTCCGCGATCTCCCGGCATACGGGCGTCTTAGACGCTTGTATGGGCCCGGGATAGGCTGACGTCATGGGACATCGAGAGGATCTGCTCGCCGGGGCGAAGCGCTGTCTGCTGGAAAAGGGCTGGTCCCGCACGACCGCGCGGGACATCGTGGCCGCCTCGGGCGCCAACCTCGCGTCCATCGGCTACCACTACGGCTCCAAGGACGCCCTGATGCGGGAGGCGCTGTTCGCGGCCATGAGCGACTGGGCCGACGAGGTCCAGGCGTCCCTCGCCCAGGACACCACGACCGGCGGTGAGCTGACGGCCCGTTTCGAGTCGGGCTGGTCCCGGGCCCTCGAACTGTTCGGCAAGCACCAGGCGATGTGGCGGGCCCAGTTGGAGGCCGTCATGCAGGCCGGGCACGACCCCGCGCTGCGGGAGGCCTTCGACCGCGCCCAGCCGGAGGCACGCCAGGGGCTGGTGGGGCTCTTCCACGGCGTCGAAGGACGTGAGGTCGACGAGGAGACCTCCCGGGTGCTGGGCTCGTTCTACCTGACCCTGGTGAGCGGGATGGCCGTGCAGCAGGCCATCAACCCCGGCCACGCGCCCGACGCCCGGGACCTGATCGAGGCGATGCGCCGCGTCGTCGGCGGCACGCCCCCGACCCCGGCCGGCTGAGCGCGTCCGGCCGAGCGGGCCGCGTCGGCCCGGAGCGGCGCTACCGCAGCCGGGCGGCCTTGAGGGCCATGTGGAGGAGCAGGCGGTCGTCGCCCGCGTCGAGGTCCAGGCCGGTGAGCTGGCGTACCCGGGAGAGGCGGTAGTAGAGCGTCTGCCGGTGGATCCCGAGGATCTGGGCGGTGCGGCTCGCCTGGCCCGCGCAGTCCAGGAACGTTTCGGCGGTGCGGGCCAGTTCCGTGTGCGCGCGCTCCAGGAGGGGGCGTACGGCGGCGTCGGGGGTGGTCACGGGGAGCGTGGCCAGCAGCCGGTACGGGCCGATGGCCGTCCACTCCGCGATCGGGTCGAGCCGGGCGTCGGCCCGCGCGGCCCGGGCGGCGGCCAGCGCCTCGCGCCAGGCGGCGGGCAGCTCGTCCAGCCCGCGCCGCGCCTCGCTGAGCCCGGCGCCGCTCTCCCGGCCGCCGCCGCACGGGAGGTCGGCGCCGTGCGGCCCGTCGGCCCGGGCGGCCGGCGCGGCGCCGGCCGCGTGGAGGGGATGGGCGGGCGGCGCGCTACCGGGGGCCGCGGCGCGGGGGGAGCGGAGGAGCTGTTCGGCGGTGGCCCGGGCGGGGCCCAGGGAGGTGGGGGCGCGCAGCCGGACGAGAGCGGCCAGCGCCGTCTCGTCGGGGATCACACAGGCCGCGGCGATGCCCGGCAGGTGGGGCAGGCCCGGGTGGTCCTCGTCCTCGCCCGTGCGCGGAACCCACGGCAGGACCGCCACCAGCGCCATCGGCCCGTCGGCCGCGCCGCGCAGCGCGGTGTGCAGGCCCGAGCAGGCAGCGTCGCGGGTGGCGGGCGGCCCGGTGAGCAGTTCGCGCAGCAGCTCGCCCAGTTCCTCCCCGGCCCGTGCCTCGGCCGCCAGCAGGGCGCCGATCCGGGCCGTGGTCTCCATCGCCCGGACCAGCCGCGGGTCCGGGGGCGGCCCGGCGGGGCCGCCCAGTTCCAGGTCGGAGAGGTGCCCGTCGTCCAGCAGCCAGACATAGCCGTGGACGACGCCCCGGTGCCGCACCGGCAGGCAGATGCGGCCCATGAAGACCCCGGCCCCCGGGTCCGGCGGGATCCGCAGCGGGGCCTGCGCCCGGGCGATCCCGAACGCCTCGAACCAGGCCCGCACCGCCGCCGTCGAGCGGCGCTGCAGGATGGAGCGGGTACGGACCGGGTCCAGCGTCGGTTCCTCGGCGTCGTCGCTGTCCTGCGCCCCGAAGGCGATCAGCGCGAAGTCGCGGTTCTCCAGGGTCGCGGGCGCGCCGAGCGTCGCGGTGATCTCGTCCACCAGCTGCTGATAGTCCTCGCGCATGGCGCTCCGGCCTCCTTCCCCGACTGCGGGATCAGCCTCTCATACAGGTGTCTGAGATCCCGGACACGGATGCGTGACAGCTGTCGATGGTCCCGGTTCCGCGCGATCCTTAGGTTTCACGGTGAGTTGTTGGAGCCGTTCACCGGCCGTCATCGTGGAGGTGCCCTGTGCTGGGACCCGTGCTGCTCGCCGCTTCGCGCAGTGCCGCCATCCGCCGGATCGTGTCCGGCGCGCCGGTCACCCGCCCCATGGTGGACCGGTTCGTCGCCGGTGAGCGGCTGGCCGAATCCATGGCCGCGGTGCGGGGGCTCACCTCCCACGGCCTGGAGGTCACCCTCGACCACCTGGGCGAGGACGTTACCGACCGGTCCGAGGCGCTGCGCAGCCGGGACGCCTATCTGGCGCTGACCGAGGCGCTCGCCGGGGAAGGGCTCGGGGCCCGCGCGGAGATGTCGGTGAAGCTCTCCGCCTTCGGCCAGGCGCTGCCCGGCGGCCACGACGTCGCCCTCGCCAATGTGACCCCGGTCGTCGAGGCCGCCGCGGCGGCCGGGACGACGGTCACCCTCGACATGGAGGACCACACCACCGTGGACTCCACCCTCGCGATCCTCGGCGAGCTGCGCACCCGGTTCCCGCAGACCGGGGCGGTCGTCCAGTCGTACCTCTTCCGTACCGAGGACGACTGCCGCGCGCTCGCCGGGGAAGGCTCGCGGGTGCGGCTGGTGAAGGGCGCGTACAACGAGCCCGCCTCGGTCGCCTACCAGGACAAGCGCGAGGTGGACCGGGCCTTCGTGCGCTGTCTGAAGATCCTGATGTCCGGCGACGGCTACCCCATGGTCGGGTCGCACGACCCGCGCATGGTCGCCATCGCGCAGGACCTCGGGCACCGCCTCGGCCGCAAAAAGGACGAGTACGAGTTCCAGATGCTGTACGGCATCCGTCCGGCCGAGCAGGAGCGGCTGGTCGCGGAAGGTCACCGTATGCGGGTTTACGTCCCGTATGGAACAGACTGGTATGGGTACTTCATGCGCCGGCTCGCCGAGCGCCCCGCGAACCTCGCGTTCTTCCTGCGCTCGCTCGTCGGCCGCGGCTGACAGCCCTCGGCTCACGACCACCACGACGACCCCACGAAGAAGGAGACAACGGCCACCATGGACGCTGTGACCCAGGTCCCCGTGCCGGTGAACGAGCCGGTGCACACCTATGCCCCCGGCAGCGCCGAGCGCACCCGCCTCGAGGCCAAGCTCAAGGAGCTGGCCGACAACCCGATCGACCTGCCGATGACCATCGGCGGCGAGAAGCGGATGGGCGCCGGCGAGCGCTTCGACGTCGTACAGCCGCACAACCACGCGGCCCGTCTCGGCACCTACGGGAACGCCACCAAGGGCGACGCCCAGGACGCCGTCGACGCGGCGCTGGCCGCCGCCCCGGCGTGGCGCGCGCTCAGCTTCGACGACCGTGCCGCGATCATCCTCAAGGCCGCCGACCTGCTGTCCGGCCCGTGGCGCGAGACCATGGCCGCGTCCACCATGCTGGGCCAGTCGAAGACCGCGCAGCAGGCCGAGATCGACACGCCCTGCGAGCTGATCGACTTCTGGCGCTTCAACGTCCACTTCGCCCGCCAGATCCTGGCCGAGCAGCCGCCCGCCAACTCCCCGGGCGTGTGGAACCGCAGCGACCACCGGCCGCTGGAGGGCTTCGTCTACGCGATCACGCCCTTCAACTTCACGGCCATCGCGGGCAACCTCCCCACGGCCCCCGCCCTGATGGGCAACGTCGTGGTCTGGAAGCCCTCCCCGACCCAGACCCACGCCGCCGTGCTGCTGATGCGGCTGCTGGAGGAGGCCGGGCTGCCCAAGGGCGTGATCAACCTGGTCACGGGCGACGGCAAGGACGTCTCCGAGGTCGCGCTGAACCACCCGGACCTCGCGGGCATCCACTTCACCGGTTCCACCCGCACCTTCCAGTACCTGTGGAAGACGGTCGGCAACAACATCGAGAACTACAAGACCTACCCGCGGCTGGTCGGCGAGACCGGCGGCAAGGACTTCATCGTCGCCCACCCCTCCGCCGATCCGGCGGTGCTGAAGACGGCGGTGACCCGCGGCGCCTTCGAGTTCCAGGGCCAGAAGTGTTCCGCCGCCTCGCGCGCCTACATCCCGCGCTCGCTGTGGGAGAACGGCTTCAAGGAGGAGCTGGCCGACGAGGTCAACGGCCTGGCCATGGGGCCCGTCACCGACCTCGGCAACTTCATGGGCGCGGTCATCGACGAGCGCTCGTTCGCCAAGAACAAGGCGGCGATCGACCGGGCGAAGTCCGACCCGACGATCGAGGTCGTCGCGGGCGGCACGTACGACGACAGCGAGGGCTACTTCGTCCGCCCGACCGTGCTCGTCTCCACCGACCCGGAGAACGAGATCTTCAAGGACGAGTACTTCGGCCCGATCATCGGTGTGTTCGTGTACGAGGACGCCGAGTACGACGCGATGCTGGAGCAGATGGAGTCGGCGTCGGCGTACGGCCTGACCGGCTGCGTCATCGCCCAGGACCGCGCCGCGGCGGCCGCCACCTGCGAGGCGCTGCGCTTCGCCGCGGGCAACTTCTACATCAACGACAAGCCCACCGGTGCCGTGGTCGGCCAGCAGCCCTTCGGCGGCGGCCGCGCGTCCGGCACCAACGACAAGGCGGGCGCGAAGCAGAACCTGATGCGCTGGACCTCCACCCGCTCCATCAAGGAGACGATGGTCCCGCCGACGGACTACCGCTACCCGCACATGGGCTGACCCGCCCGGCGCCCCGCGCCGCCCTTGAGCCCCGCCCCCGACCTGGCTGCGAGCCGGTCGGGGGCGGCGTGCGTCGAGAGGGGGTGAAACGGCATAAACCTGTGGACGCCCGAGGGGCGCGAATGCTAGCGTCTTGCATTCAAGTCAGCGTTATTTACCGCAGTTTACGTCGATAACCAGCCATGGTCGAGGTCGGACGGGGGTCGGCCTCGGCCATGACTCGTCTCAGATAGTAGGACGTCCGACTAATTGTGCAGACACTGACGCTCCGCTGCCTTACTTTTGTGGAAGCCGAACGTCCCGCTCCATCGAGCGACGGCGGACGTGGCCCGGTGCATCCGCGCAGGTGATCCCTGCCGCACCCAGGCCCCCGCCCCTTTACGGCAGCCACCTTCTCGGGGATTCCTCCCGGCCGCGTGCCGGGGTTCAGCAGAGGAGACGTGAACCATGGCCGAGCAGACTGTCCGCAGGGTCCGCCGCAAGAACGACGACACCGACCGGCGGAACGCCGCCGCCGCGCTCCAGCGCGCGCTCGACCGCCGCGACAACGGCGGCTCCACCGGTCACTGAGGGACGGTCACCGAGAAGCGGGGCGGGTGACCTCGAAGTGGTCCACCCGCTCCCCGGACTCCGCCAGTGCCGAGACCTTCAGGCGCGGGTCCGTGCCCGGCTCCACCTCCACCGCGAGGAACGAGAAGCCGGTGTAGCGGACCCGTGACCACTCCACGGTGTCCTTGTCCTTCTCCCCGTCCTTCGTCCAGTGGTAGCTCTTCACCTCGTCGAGGTCCTTGACGTGCCCCTCGTAGCTGTCGGGCACCGGGAACTCGTACAGGTCCGCCCCGGCGCCGCCCGCCGTGACGTACACGATCCCGTCGCGCACGGCGTCCGCGCTCCCGCCGACCGGCACCGTGCGGGCCACCTTGCCGCCGCGGATCGCGTCGGTGCGCTCGTAGACGTGGTTGTGGCCGTTGACGACCAGATCCACCTGGTGCTTCTCGAACAGCGGCACCCAGTGGTCGCGCACCCCGCCGTCCGAGGCGTGCGAGCTGGTCGTGGAGTACGCGCAGTGGTGGAAGAACACCACCAGGAAGTCGATGTCGTCCCGCGCGCGCAGCTGCCCGAGCCGCCGGTCCAGCCAGCGGGTCTGCTCGCCGCCCGTGTAGCCCTTGTTGGCGGGGATCTCGTAGCTGACGTCGTTGGCGTCCAGCGCGACGACGCCCACGCCCGCGTAGGCGAACGAGTAGACGCCGGGCGCCTTGCGGGGGTCGGGCCCGTTGTCCGGGAGCGACCAGCGGGCCAGCTGTCCGCCGTAGCCGTCGGGGGAGTACCAGGCCTCCATGTCGTGGTTCCCGGTCGTCACCATCCACGGCACGCTCGCCGCGACCGAGTCGGTCTGGGCGAGGAAGGAGTCCCAGACCCGGGCGTCGTACAGGTCGGACTTCTTGCCGTGGCCGGTGGTGTCCGCGTAGCAGATGTCCCCGGCGTGCAGATGGAACGACGGGTTCTGGCCCAGGATCAACCGGTCGTTGGCGAGCGCGTCGTAGCTCACGCCCTGGTCGCCGAAGGCGGTGAAGACGAACTTCTCCCGCCGGTCGGGGGCGGTGCGGAAGGTGCCCAGCGAGGTGAAGTGGCGCGGGTCGGCGGGGTCGTAGCCCTCGTGGCCGACGCCGTAGTAGTAGGTGACGTCGGGGCTCAGCCCGTCCACCGCGGCGTGCAGGTAGTACTGGTCGACCGCGGGCAGCTTGTCGCCGAGCGACGGGGTGTGCAGATGGCGGACCTCGGCCTCGACCTTCCGGGTCAGCTCCGTCGGACGGAGTCCGATCCGCAGATACGGCCGCTTCACCGGAAACGGCACCTGCCAGGAGACCCGCATCTGCGTCGTCGGGTCGGCGCCGAGGGCCAGATGGCGGCCGAAGGGCGCCACCAGCGCGCCGTCCACCTTCGCGGCCGCGGGCCGGGCGTCCGCCGCCGGAGACGGCTTGGCCCCGGTGGCTCCGGCGCAGCCCGCGCCGCCCAGCGCCACCGCGGCCGCCCCGGCCGTCGCGGCGCCCCCGCGCAGCACCCGCCGGCGGGGGAAGGCGCGGCGCAGGTACTCGTGCTGCTCCGCCATGGTCATCCGGCTCGCTAGCGGCTCCGGAATGCCGAACCGTGGTGTATGCATGATCCGGAATCTCCCCCGCGCGGGCGACACCACGCCGTACTCCGGGTGAACGCGGGCTGTCCGGTGGACGATCTGTCCGTATGGCGGACGAGCGATGTCATGGGATGGGACGAGGGGTAGGGTCCGGGTATGTCTCGCAGCATTCGCCTCGCAGTGATCCCCGGTGACGGTATCGGCCAGGAAGTCGTGGCCCAGGGCCTCAAGGTGCTCGGCGCCGCCCTTCCCCAGGACGTGAAGCTGGAGACCAAGAGTTACGACCTCGGCGCCAAGCGCTGGCACGCCACCGGCGAGACCCTGACCGACGAGGAGCTTGCGTCGCTGAAGGAGCACGACGCGATCCTCCTCGGCGCGATCGGCGACCCGTCGGTCCCGTCCGGGGTGCTGGAGCGCGGGCTGCTGCTCAAGCTGCGCTTCGCCTTCGACCACTACGTCAACCTGCGTCCGTCGAAGCTCTTCCCGAACACGGCCACCCCGCTGGCCGGGCGCCCGGACATCGACTTCGTCGTCGTCCGGGAGGGCACGGAGGGCCCGTACGTGGGCAACGGCGGCTCGCTGCGGACCGGTACCCCGGCCGAGGTCGCCACCGAGGTCAGCCTGAACACCGCGTACGGCGTCGAGCGCGTCGTCCGGGACGCGTACGAGCGCGCCAACAGCCGCCCGCGCAAGAAGCTGACCCTCGTGCACAAGAACAACGTCCTGGTGCACGCCGGCCACCTGTGGAAGAACATCTTCGACAAGGTCGGCGCCGAATACCCCGACGTCACCACGGACTATCTGCACGTCGACGCCGCGACGATCTTCTTCGTCACCCAGCCCGAGCGGTTCGACGTGATCGTGACGGACAACCTCTTCGGTGACATCCTCACCGACCTCGCCGCCGCCGTCACCGGCGGCATCGGGCTCGCCGCGAGCGGCAACATCAACCCCTCCGGCGCCTTCCCGTCGATGTTCGAGCCGGTCCACGGCTCCGCGCCGGACATCGCGGGCACCGGCAAGGCCGACCCGACCGCGACCATCCTGTCGGTGGCCCTGCTCCTCCAGCACCTCGGCTACGCGGACGAGGCGGCCCGCATCGAGGCCGCCGTCGCCGAGGACCTCGCCGAGCGGGACGCGGCGCGCACCACCGACGAGATCGGCGACGCGCTCGCCGCGCGAGTATCCGGCTGACCCCAGTCCGTGCCCGTGCGCGGCTGGGTGCGACCATCGACCTCGGGCCGCGCACTACGCACGCATCCTTCACGCCTTCGGCCCCACGTCAGCGATAATCGCTCGTGGGGCCGCCGTGTTCAGGGAAGCTTGGACGTCCTAGTACCGATCACGGGCAGGATGGTGTGAGCGCGGTCCGCCACAACGGAAGTGAAGGACTACCACTCATGACGACGCCCTCGATCGAGCTCAAGCCCTCCTCGCACCCGCTCTCCGACGCGGAGCGGGAGGAGATCCTGGCCAATCCCGGATTCGGCCGCCACTTCACCGATCACATGGTGACCATCAAGTGGACGGAGGGCCGCGGCTGGCACGAGGCCCAGCTCGTGCCCTACGCCCCGCTTTCGCTCGACCCGGCGAACATGACGCTGCACTACGCACAGACGATCTTCGAAGGGCTCAAGGCGTACCGCCAGCCCGACGGGAGCGTGGCCACCTTCCGCCCCGACCAGAACGCCGAGCGCTTCCAGGCCTCCGCCCGCCGCATGGCGATGCCCGAGCTGCCGGTCGACCTGTTCCTCGCGGCCTGCGACGCCCTGGTCACCCAGGACCGGGCGTGGGTGCCGGGCAGCGGTGAGGAGTCCCTGTACCTGCGGCCGTTCATGTTCGCGACCGAGGTGGGCCTGGGGGTCCGGCCCGCCAACGAGTACATGTTCGTCCTGATCGCCTCCCCGGCCGGCGCCTACTTCTCCCGTGGCGTCCAGCCGGTCTCCGTCTGGCTCTCCGAGGAGTACGTGCGGGCGGCGCCCGGCGGCACCGGCACCGCCAAGGCGGGCGGCAACTACGCCGCCTCGCTGGTGGCCCAGGCGCAGGCCGCCGAGCAGGGATGCGACCAGGTGGTCTGGCTGGATGCCATCGAGCGCCGCTGGATCGAGGAAATGGGCGGTATGAACCTGTACTTCGTGTACGGGAACCGCATCGTCACCCCGGAGCTGTCCGGGGCGCTGCTGCCCGGCATCACCCGCGCCTCGCTGCTGCGGATCGCCGCCGACCTCGGGTATGAGGTCGCCGAGGGCCGGATCTCGGTCGACGACTGGCGGGAGGCGACCGCGGACGGCAGCCTCACCGAGGTCTTCGCCTGCGGCACCGCGGCCGTGATCACCCCGGTCGGCTCGGTCAAGTCCGCCCGCGCGAGCTGGACGGTGGCCGACGGGCAGCCCGGTGAGGTCACGATGAAGCTGCGCAAGGCGCTGCTGGACATCCAGACCGGCGCTGCCCCCGACCCCCACGGCTGGCTCCACCGCATCGGCTGAGCCGGTTGACGGGGTCTTCTTGAGGGACGCATAGCTCGCATTCTGAGACGGACGGGAGCGCGGGGGCGGAATGTGCTTGACTGCCTCCGTGCTCTCGTTCGCCATGATTATTGGCAGCAGGCGCGCCGGTCCGCAGTGATCGCCCCGTACGACCCGGTACGGCGCGGCCACCGTGCCCCAGACCCGCGCGCAGACCTCTCGCACCCGCGAGGGGTCTTTTCGTTTTCCGGACCATCCCACCGGAGGCGGAGCGTGCGGGATCATAGGAGGGCGCGGAACCGGTTATTCCGGTAGCCCGAGATCCACCCCGACAGGAGCCAGACCACCATGAAGGATCGGCCCGACGACAGCTTCCACGTCTTCGACACCACGCTGCGCGACGGCGCGCAGCGCGAGGGCATCAACCTGACGGTCGCCGACAAGCTCACCATCGCCCGTCACCTGGACGACTTCGGCGTGGGCTTCATCGAAGGCGGCTGGCCCGGCGCGAACCCGCGGGACACGGAGTTCTTCGCCCGCGCCCAAGCGGAGATCGACTTCAAGCACGCCCAGCTCGTCGCGTTCGGCGCGACCCGCAAGGCGGGCGTCCGCGCCGAGGACGACGCGCAGGTCAAGGCGCTGCTGGACTCGGGTGCCCCGGTGATCACCCTGGTGGCCAAGTCCCACGACCGCCATGTGGAGCTGGCCCTGCGCACCACGCTGGAGGAGAACCTGGCGATGGTCCGCGACACCGTCGCCTACCTGCGGTCCCAGGGCCGCCGGGTGTTCCTCGACTGCGAGCACTTCTTCGACGGCTACCGCGCCAACGCCGACTACGCCAAGCGGGTCGTCTCCGCCGCCCACGAGGCGGGCGCCGACGTGGTGATCCTCTGCGACACCAACGGCGGCATGCTGCCCGGCCAGATCGACGCCGTGGTCCGCACCGTCCTCGCCGACACCGGCGCGCGCCTGGGCATCCACGCTCAGGACGACACCGGCTGCGCCGTCGCCAACTCCCTGGCCGCGGTCGACGCGGGCGCCACCCACGTGCAGTGCACCGCCAACGGCTACGGCGAGCGGGTCGGCAACGCCAACCTCTTCCCCGTCGTCGCCGCCCTGGAGCTGAAGTACGACCGCCGGGTGCTGCCGCCCGGCGCGATGCAGGAGATGACCCGGATCTCGCACGCGATCGCCGAGGTCGTCAACCTGACGCCGTCCACGCACCAGCCCTATGTGGGTGTTTCCGCCTTCGCCCACAAGGCCGGACTGCACGCCTCCGCGATCAAGGTCGACCCGGATCTGTACCAGCACATCGACCCCGAGCGGGTCGGCAACACGATGCGCATGCTGGTCTCCGACATGGCGGGCCGCGCCTCGATCGAGCTGAAGGGCAAGGAGCTGGGCATCGACCTCGGCGGCGACCGGGCGCTGGTGGGGCGGGTGGTCGAGCGGGTCAAGGAGCGCGAGCTGGCGGGGTACACGTACGAGGCCGCCGACGCCTCGTTCGAGCTGCTGCTGCGCGCGGAGGCCGAGGGCCGGACCCGCCGCTACTTCCGGGTCGAGTCCTGGCGCGCGATCGTCGAGACCCGCCCGGACGGCACCCACGCCAACGAGGCGACCGTGAAGCTGTGGGCCAAGGGCGAGCGCATCGTCGCCACGGCGGAGGGCAACGGCCCGGTCAACGCGCTGGACAAGGCGCTGCGCGTGGGCCTGGAGCGGATCTACCCGCAGCTGGCCAAGATGGAGCTGGTGGACTACAAGGTCCGCATCCTGGAGGGCAAGCACGGCACGGAGTCCACGACCCGGGTGCTCGTCTCGACCACGGACGGACAGGGGGAGTGGTCCACGGTCGGCGTCGCCGAGAACGTGATCGACGCCTCCTGGCAGGCGCTGGACGACGCCTACGCGTACGGGCTGCTGCGGGCGGGCGTCGAGCCGCAGGAGTAGCGGGCGGGGCGGCGCGGGCCGTATGGAAGGCGGTGAACCCGGGCATCATCGAAGCTGCCCGGGTTCCCGCAGCAGGTCCGCCCACCGCAGGAGGTCCCATGCCGGCGCGTCCGATCGGCCCCTGGTCCCGGCGGGGCTTCCTGGCCGTGGCCGCCACCGGGGCGTTATGCCCCGCCCTCGCCCTGCCCGCCCACGCGGCCGGTGCCGCCGGGCCGGACTTCGCCGCCCTTCGCCGCCGCTGGACCGACCTCACGCTCGGCACCGGCTACGACCCCGCCGCCGAGCCGTACGCCACCCGCCTGGCCGAGACCGGCCGCCTGGCCACCCGGTTCCGGGCCGCCATGGCGCCCGCCGCCGCCTCGCTCTGGCCCGACCAGCCCTTCGACCCGCCCGCCGGGATCACCCAGAGCTATGCCCGGCTGAACACCATGGCCCAGGCGTACGCCCAGCCCGGCACCGGCCTCACCGGCGACCCCGGTCTCGCCGACGACGTCGCCCGCGGCATCGACCACCTCGACGCCACCGTCTACCACCCCGCCACCACCCGCTACGGCAACTGGTGGGAGTGGCAGATCGGCAGCCCCCGGCTGCTCCTGGACACCCTCGCGATCCTGTACGACCGGCTCGGCGACGAGCGGCGGGAGCGCGCGCTGGCCGCGATCGACCACTTCGTCCCCGACACCATGCTCGGCGACTACACCGGCACCAGCACCGGCGCCAACCGCGTCGACCTGTGCCGCGTCGTGGCCCTGCGCGGCATCCTCGGCGCGGCGCCCGCCAAGGTCGCGCTCGCCCGGGACGCGCTCTCGCCCGTCTACCCGTACGTGACGAAGGGCGACGGGCTCTACGCCGACGGATCGTTCATCCAGCACACCTGGGTCGCCTATTCCGGCACCTACGGCTACGTCCTGCTCGACGGCCTCGGCCGGCTCTTCGCCCTGCTGGCCGGGTCGGAGTGGGAGGTCACCGACCCGAACCGGCGGATCATCCTGGACAGCGTGGAGCACGCGTACGCCCCGCTGCTGCACGACGGGCTGATGATGGACAGCGTCTCCGGCCGGGCCGTCAGCCGCGGCGTCCAGGTGAACGATCCACGCGCCATCACCCAGAGCGACCACCAGCGCGGCCATCTGCTCCTCGCCGCCATCGCCCTGCTCGGCGCGGGCGCGGACGACGCCGCGCGGAAGCGCTGGAACGGCATGGTCAGGGGCTGGATCGAACGCGACACCGGCAACCCCGTGCTGACCGACCCGCAGTTCGGCGTCGCCGACCTGGCGCGGCTGGCGGCCGTGGCGAAGGAGCCGGGACCGGCGCTGCCCGAACCCGTGGGCCACCGGCTGTTCCCGGCCATGGACCGGGCCGTCCACCGGCGCCCCGGCTGGACCGCCGCCCTGGCCATGGCCTCGGACCGGATCGCGTACTACGAGAACGGCAACGGCGAGCACCCGCGCGGCTGGCACACCGGCGCCGGAATGCTGTCCTGGTGGGCCGGGGACGACACCGCGAACCAGTACACGGACGGCTTCTGGCCCACCGTCGACCCCTACCGGCTGCCCGGAACCACCGCCTCGGCCCGGCCGCTGGCCGACAACGAGGGCGGCGGCTGGGGCGAGCCCAAACCGGCCGCGCGCTGGGTCGGCGGCACCACCGACGGCGAGTTCGCCGCCATCGGCCAGGACCTGCGCGGCCTCGGCTCCACCCTGCGCGCCAAGAAGTCCTGGTTCTGCGTGGTCGACGCGATCGTCTGCCTGGGCGCGGACATCACCGCCCGCGACGGCGCCCCCGTCGTCACCGTCGTCGACAACCGCGCCCTCGGCGCCGACGGCGCCCCCACCCTCACCGTCGACGGGCTTCCCCGGCCCGCCGCACCGGAGCGGACCCGCACCTGGACCCGGGCGCGCTGGGCGCACCTGGCCGGTCACGGCGGCTACGTCTTCCCCGGCGGCGCCACCCTCCGCACGCGCCGCGAGGCCCGCACCGGCTCCTGGCGGGACATCAACACCGGCGGCTCCCCGGAGCCGATCACCCGCCGCTACCTCACCCTCTGGTACGACCACGGCACCGACCCCGACGGCGCCGACTACGCCTACCTCCTGATGCCGGGAGCGGGCCCGGCCGCGCTCGCCGCCCGCGCCGCCGACCGCCGCTGGCTGACCGTGCTCGCCAACTCGGGCGCCCGGCAGGCCATCGCCATCCCGTCGCTCGGCGTCACGGCGGCGAACTTCTGGACCCCGGGCACGGCCGGTCCGCTCACCGCGAGCGCCCCCGCGAGCGTGCTGCTGCGCCGTACCGGCCGGCACACCGCGCACCTCGCCGTCGCCGAGCCGCCCCGGACCGGCGAGCCGTTCGACATCCTCTGGGCGCACCCGGTGCGCGCCGTGCGGGCCCATGACGCCACGGTCGAGGTGCTGGCCACCGGCGGCGCGCTGCGGCTGCGTGTCACCCCCGGCACGGCCTGCGCGACCCACCGCTGCGAGATCGCGCTCTAGGTCCGATGGGCCCGGCGGGTGCCGACCATCCGGGTGATCGGAGCCCATCGGTTACGGTGCGTCGCCCACAAGATTGTGGGGTGCCGACAGCGCTCCTCACCCTTGGGCGTCACGGGTAAGGGGAAATCCGCTGTCCAGTTCTGTTCCGCCTGCCCACGAAAACGGGCCCGACGTTGTATGGAATTGACATGCGTTTCCGGGGGTCCGGGAACGTACCGTCGTTCCATGACCAATCTCGAAGGTGCGCCCGAAGCGGCGAGTGACGTTCGCGGGCGCGTCGCCGAGCTGCACGCGATCCGCGAGCAGGCTCGGCGCGGCCCGAGCGAGCGGGCGACCGAGGCCCAGAAGGCCAAGGGCAAGCTGACGGCTCGCGAGCGGATCGATCTCCTGCTGGACGAGGGGTCCTTCAACGAGGTGGAGCCGCTGCGGCGGCACCGCGCGACCGGATTCGGGCTCGAGGCCAAGAAGCCCTACACCGACGGGGTCGTCACCGGCTGGGGGACCGTCCACGGGCGGACGGTGTTCGTTTACGCACACGACTTCCGGATCTTCGGCGGGGCGCTGGGCGAGGCCCACGCCACCAAGATCCACAAGATCATGGACATGGCCATCTCGGCCGGGGCGCCGCTGGTGTCCCTCAACGACGGCGCGGGGGCCCGCATCCAGGAGGGCGTCTCGGCGCTCGCGGGCTACGGCGGCATCTTCCAGCGCAACACCAAGGCGTCCGGCGTCATCCCGCAGATCAGCGTGATGCTCGGCCCGTGCGCCGGTGGCGCCGCCTACTCCCCGGCGCTCACGGACTTCGTGTTCATGGTCCGCGAGACGTCCCAGATGTTCATCACCGGACCCGACGTGGTCCAGGCGGTGACGGGGGAGAAGGTCAGCCAGAACGGTCTGGGCGGCGCGGACGTGCACGCCGAGACCTCGGGCGTGTGCCACTTCGCGTACGACGACGAGGAGACCTGCCTGGAGGAGGTGCGCTACCTCCTCTCGCTGCTGCCGCAGAACAACCGGGAGAACCCGCCGGCCGTCGAGTCCGACGACCCGGCCGCCCGGCGCGGCGAGGCGCTGCTCGACCTCGTCCCGGCCGACGGCAACCGCCCGTACGACATGCGCAAGGTCATCGAGGAGATCGTCGACGACGGCGAGTACCTGGAGGTCCACGAGCGCTGGGCGACCAACATCATCTGCGCGCTGACCCGGCTCGACGGCCAGGTGGTGGGCATCATCGCCAACCAGCCGCAGTCGCTGGCCGGAGTGCTGGACATCGAGGCGTCGGAGAAGTCCGCGCGCTTCATCCAGATGTGCGACGCGTTCAACATCCCGCTGATCACCTTCCTCGACGTGCCCGGCTTCCTGCCCGGCGTCGACCAGGAGCACGGCGGGATCATCCGGCACGGCGCCAAGATGCTGTACGCGTACTGCAACGCGACCGTGCCGCGGATCTCGGTCATCCTGCGCAAGGCGTACGGCGGCGCGTACATCGTCATGGACTCCCAGTCCATCGGCGCCGACCTGACCTACGCCTGGCCGACCAACGAGATCGCGGTGATGGGCGCCGAGGGCGCCGCCAACGTGATCTTCCGCCGTCAGATCGCCGACGCGGACGACCCCGAGGCCATGCGCGCGCGCATGGTCAAGGAGTACAAGTCCGAGCTGATGCACCCCTACTACGCGGCCGAGCGGGGCCTGGTGGACGACGTCATCGACCCGTCCGAGACCCGTGAGGTCCTCATCCGGTCCCTGGCGATGCTGCGCGACAAGCACGCCGACCTGCCGTCCCGCAAGCACGGCAACCCGCCGCAGTAACGCCACGAGGGAGACGAACACACCGTGAGCACGCCCACCGACATCGCCGGCCCCGCCTCGGCGGCCGCCACCCTGGTCCGGGTCGAGAAGGGCCACGCCGACGCCGAGGAGCTGGCCGCCGTCACCGCGGTGCTGCTCGCCCGCGCCGCCGCCACCGCCGGTCACTCCCGTGACGGCGCCGGGGCCCGCCCGCGCCGCAGCGCCGCGCGCTGGCGCCGTCTGGAGCGCCGCCCGGCGTTCAGCGCGCCGCACAGCTGGCAGGGCTGACGCGCCCCGCCCGACGCACGCGAAATCCCCCGCTCTCCCATGGAGGGCGGGGGATTTCGCCTATCCGGCACCGGCTGCCCGGGTGCGGTTCCGGCGGGCCGGGGCCCGCCGGAACCGGACACGGTGACGCGGCTAACGCAGCCGGGCCATCAGCGCGTGCTCGACCAGTGTGATCAGCGCGCTCTTGGCCTCGCTGCGGTGGCGCGCGTCCGTGATGATGATCGGCGCGTCGGGGCCGATCTGCAGGGCCTCGCGGACCTCTTCGGGACTGTAGGGCTGGTGTCCGTCGAAGCCGTTGAGGGCGATGACGAAGGGCAGTCCGGAGTTCTCGAAGTAGTCGACGGCGGGGAAGCAGTCGGCGAGGCGGCGGGTGTCGACGAGGACGACGGCGCCGATGGCGCCGCGGACCAGGTCGTCCCACATGAACCAGAACCGGTCCTGTCCGGGGGTGCCGAACAGGTACAGGATCAGGTCCTGGTCGAGCGTGATGCGGCCGAAGTCCATGGCCACCGTGGTGGTGGTCTTGTCCGGCGCGTGGGTGAGATCGTCGATCCCCGCCGAGGCGGAGGTCATCACGGCTTCGGTACGCAGCGGGTTGATCTCCGAGACCGCGCCGACGAACGTGGTCTTGCCCACGCCGAAGCCGCCCGCCACCACGATCTTCGCGGAGGTGGTGGAGCGGGCTGCACCGCTAGAGCTTGCGAAGTCCACTGAGCACCCTTTCGAGCAGTGTCACGTCAGGCTGGCCGCCGGCGGACTCGTCGCCGCCGGGCTGGTGAATGGCGACGAGCCCGGCCTCGGCCAGGTCGGCTACGAGGATCCGGGCGACGCCGAGGGGGATGGTGAGCAGTGCGGAGATCTCGGCGACCGACTTGATCTCGCGGCACAGGTGGCAGATCCGCTGGTGCTCGGGCAATTGGCCCTGGAGCTGGGTGGGATCGGCCGTGGTGTGTACCAGTGCCTCGATGGCGAGCTGGTACCGGGGCCGGGTCCGGCCCCCGGTCATGGCGTACGGGCGCACCAGGGGGTTATGCGCGCCTCCCGTTGGGGAAGGTTCCGGGGCGAGGCGCTGAGGTGGCTGTACGGGCTGGATGCGGGGTGGCTGCGGTGGTTCGTACATAGGACTCTCGGGAGGCGCGTAGGAGGGCGCGTAGAGGTCCTGCTGGCCCTGTGGGGCCCAGGGCTGCGGGGGCATCGGCTCCTGGGGCTGCTCGCCGGGGTACTCCGGGGACGGTTCGCCCGGGTACGGGGAGCGGGCCTGGCGGCTCGGTGCGGAGGGGAAGTTGAAGCGCTTCATCGGGGCTTCTCCGCGCGGTTCGGACGGCTGCCCATGGCCGTACGGATATCCGCTAGGGGGCGTTGCCACGTTTCCTCCTCCAACTCCAACGTGCCTGTCGGCCGGTCGCGCCACCGCACCCTATGGCGCGGTGGCGCGAAACGCACTCCATGTTTGCTAGTTGAGAAGACTGCCTTGCAATTCCGCGCGCAGGTCGGGGGTGAGGACGTTGCCCGCGCGATCGACGAGCAGGGCCATCTCGTAGCCGACGAGGCCGATGTCGCACTCCGGGTGGGCGAGTACGGCGAGGGAGGAGCCGTCGGAGATGGACATGATGAAGAGGAAGCCTCGTTCCATTTCGACGACGGTCTGGTTGACCGCGCCGCCTTCGAAGATGCGGGAGGCTCCGGCGGTGAGCGAGGTCAGGCCGGAGGCGACCGCCGCCAGTTGATCGGCTCGGTCACGGGGGAAGCCTTCGGACATCGCCAGAAGGAGTCCGTCGGCGGAGACCACCACGGTGTGGGACACCCCGGGGGTGTTGTCCACGAAGTTGGTGATCAACCAGTTCAGGTTCTGCGCCGCCTGGCTCATCGGGCTCACACTAACGCTCCTGATCGTAGGTGCTGCCGGGGCCGAAGCCCTGTTGGTCATGCTGGTCACGCGGGGTGATCCCGGCTCCCGCGTCGCGTCCCCGCTGGATGCCGCTGCGCAGGTTGCTGAGCCTGCCGCGGATGTCCTCCGGGGCCCGGGAGACCTGGGGGCCGCCCTGTCCGGTGGGCTCCGCGGCGCCCTCGACCAGGTTGGCCTTGGGCACCCTCCGGGGCAGACCGGAGGAGGTGACCCCGCCGGCCTTCGGCTCGCGGAGCTGTTCGGCGCGGTGCCAGCGCTGGTCGTTCTCCGACTGCCACCGGTTACCGTCCTCCTGCGGGGCCTGCCGCGGCCGTTCCGGCACCGCGGCCGCCGCCGGTTCCCCGACTGCCGCCTGTGCCCCTGTCTCCTCGGACGGCTGCCACTGCTTGTCGCGACGCGGAAGCCCTGCGTCGGTCACCGAGTGGACGCCGCTCGGAGAGGGGCCCGGACGGTGGAACTCTACGCGGTCCCGGGAAACTTCGGGACCGCCGGGTCCCGATTCCGTTTGCGTCCCGAACTGCGACGCGAAGGGCATTTCAAAAGATCCGGAATCGCCCCACTCTCCCTGCTGGGGAGGTGAGTTGTAGCCCACGTACGGCTGTTGTTCCGGCTCCGTCTGGACGCTGAAGTTCGCTTCCGGTTCAGAGAAGGCGGAATCCTGATACCCGGGAGCGGCCGGCCCCGGACCGGGCTGGGCCAGCAAATCCGGCTCGGCCGGGTCGTGCCGCGGCTCCTGCTCGTGCTGCATGGCCTGCAGCCCGCCGTACTGCCGCTGGAAGTGCTCCTGGGCGTACGAGGAGTCGTCGAAGCCCAGCTCGGCGGCCGTACGGGAGGACAGCGCGGCGTCCTCGGGGGTGTAGGTGGGCTGCGGCTCGGGCTCCGGGGCGATCCGGGAGACCGTGAAGTCCTCCTGGGGCAGCTCCTCGCCGCCACCGCCGTGGGTGATCGCCTCGGGCAGCATCACCAGCGAGGTGGTGCCCGCCTGCTCACCGGCCGGGCGCAGCTGCACCCGGATGCCGTGCCGGTCGGCGAGGCGGCCGACCACGAACAGGCCCATGCGCTGGGAGACCGCGGCGTCCACGGTCGGCGGCTTGGCCAGCTTGTGGTTGATGTCGGCGAAGTCCTCGGCGGTCAGGCCGATGCCCTTGTCGTGGATCTCGACCACCACCCGGCCGTCCGGCAGCCGGGTCGCGGTGACCCGCACCTTGGTGTGCGGCGAGGAGAAGGTGGTGGCGTTCTCCAGCAGCTCGGCGAGCAGGTGGACGAGGTCGGTCACCGCCGTGCCGTGGATCTCGCTCTCCGAGATCCCGGCCAGCTCGATCCGCTCGTACGACTCCACCTCGGACGAGGCGGCGCGCAGCACGTCGATCAGCGGCACCGGCTGGTTCCAGCGGCGGCCCGGCTCCTCGCCCGCGAGGATCAGCAGGTTCTCGCCGTTGCGCCGCATGCGGGTGGCCAGGTGGTCCAGCCGGAAGAGGTGCTCCAGCTGGTCCGGATCGGCCTCCCGGGCCTCCAGTTCGGAGATCAGGGTGAGCTGCCGCTCGATCAGTCCCTGATTGCGACTGGAAAGGTTCGTGAAGATCGCGTTGACGTTGCCCCGCAGCATCGCCTGCTCGGCCGCGAGACGGATCGCCTCGCGGTGCACCTGGTCGAAGGCGCGGGCGACCTCGCCCAGTTCGTCCCGGGTGTTGATCGGGATCGGGGTGACCCGGGTGTTCACCCGGCCCGGGTCGGTACGGGAGAGCTGGTCGACCACCATGGGCAGCCGCTGCTCGGCGACGTCGAAGGCGGCGTTGCGCAGCTGGAGCATGCTGTGGCTCATCGAGCGGGCCATCCGGCCGGCCACGATGAACGCCACGAGCAGCGCGACGAGCACGATCGCGGCGTTCACGATCGTGTCCTGCTTTGCGTTCGCGGATATTTGCGATGCCTCGGTCACGGCCTTGTCGACGAGGTTCTGCTCGGCGTCGCGGTAGGCGTCGAACTTGACCGTGGACGCGGCGAACCAGGCGTCCGGCGTGATGCCCTGCTCCGCCAGATCCTTGGGGTCCGACCCGCCGGCGATGGCCTGGATCATCCGGTCCATGGAGGGCGGCGCGGTGTATGTCTTCCCCGCCGCCTCGGCCTTCCGCTTGGCCTCGGCGCTCTGTGCCTGCGCCCGCTTCTTGGCCGCGGTGAGGGTGTCCTCGAGCCGGGTCACGTCCTCCGGGGTGCCGGCGGCGTTGAACTCCCCGAGGGCGATGCCCTCCAGGTAGACGTAGCTGCCGAAAGCGGTCAGCTGGGTCTTGCGGTCGGCCGCCGACGGACCCGGTTTGACCAGCAGATGGGTGCCGATGGAGCGCTGCAGCGACTCGGCGCCCTTGGCCAGCGAGACCGCGTAGACGGTGCGGCCGTAGGAGGTGATGTTGCCGGTGCCCAGGCCCAGTTCGTTGGCGAACTCGATCAGCCCGTGCTCGACGCCGACGTACCCCTCTTCGGTCTTCACCGCGCTCAGCCGGTCGGTGTAGGCGTTCCGCCGCAGCGCCGCCAGCTGGGGTTCGACCGATTTGAAGGCCTTGAGGCGCCGCTTGAGGGTCGCCGTCTGCGGCATGTCGGCCGTCGCCGCGTCGAACTCCTTCGCCGCCGCGTCGGTCGTCGCGCGCACCTTGCGCACCACGTCCTCATTCGTGCCGGTCAGCAGCGGGCCGGCGGTGCGGTCGCGCTCGTCGACCAGGGCGTGGGCGTAGGTCTCGGCGGCCCGGACCAGCTTGGCGGTGCGCTCCGCGTCCTGCGCCTCGTTCCAGGTGGCGACCGACGCCGACACCTGGAAGCCGCCGAAGACCAGGGCCACCAGCACGGGGATGAGCAAAATAGCGTACAGCCGCGTGCGCACCCCCCAGTTCCGCGGGGTGATCCGGCCACCGGCGGGGGCGGGCGGATCCGACGCATCTGCGGGCGGAGCCGCTGTGCGTGTACGCGGCGGCGGGGTGAAGTTCCCTCGCGCTTCTTGCGCGGGGTCCGGCGTGCTTCGCCTCACTCGACCAAAACCTCTCGGCGTCGGCACCGATCTCGTGCCGTTCCCAGTTGAGCCCTCTACTGCCCAGTTCAGCGAATTCCAGCACGCCCCGCAGGTGCTTTCCAAACACTGTGCAAACCGCGCAGTCTGTTGTCTAGACCAGAGATAAAACGGGCGTTAAGGGTGAGCCATGTCAAATGCCGAACTAATTGAATGCGCAACGGAGTCGATCGCATGCGCTCCGTGTCGACGAGCCGGGTTTTTCTCTGTCGAAACGTTATGAAGGCACGAGCGGGCCATGTCGTTGGACACAGCCCGCTCGTACCTTTGCTGCCGCACAACCTCCGGCGGTCGGCTCCTACTTGAGCCGGGCCATCAGCGCGTGCTCGACCAAGGTGATGAGGGCGCTCTTGGTTTCACTGCGGTGGCGCGCGTCGGTGGTGATGATCGGGGTGTCCGGGCCGATCTGCAGGGCCTCGCGGACTTCCTCCGGGGTGTGGGGCTGGTGTCCGTCGAAGCCGTTGAGGGCGATGACGAAGGGCAGTCCGGAGTTCTCGAAGTAGTCGACGGCGGGGAAGCAGTCGGCGAGGCGGCGGGTGTCGACGAGGACGACGGCGCCGATGGCACCGCGGACCAGGTCGTCCCACATGAACCAGAACCGGTCCTGGCCCGGGGTGCCGAACAGATACAGGATCAGATCGTCGTCCAGCGTGATGCGGCCGAAGTCCATCGCCACGGTCGTCGTGGTCTTGTCCTGCACATGGCTCAGGTCGTCGATCCCCGCCGAGGCGGAGGTCATCACGGCTTCGGTACGCAGCGGGTCGATCTCCGAGACCGCGCCGACGAACGTGGTCTTGCCCACGCCGAAACCGCCCGCCACCACGATCTTCGCCGAGGTGGTCGCGCGGGCGGGCGGGGCGCCGCCGCTAGAGCTTGCGAAGTCCACTGAGCACCCTTTCGAGCAATGTCACATCCGGCGTGCCGCCCGTCTCCGAGCTGCCCCCGGGCTGGTGAATGGCCACCATGCCGGCCTCCGCCAGGTCGGCCACCAGAATCCGCGCCACGCCGAGGGGTATGTTCAGCAGCGCCGACACCTCCGCGACGGACTTGACCTCCCCGCAGAGATGGCAGATGCGCTGGTGCTCGGGGAGCAGCCCCGCCAGATGCGCGGGGTCGGCCGTGGTGCTGACCAGTGCCTCGATGGCGAGCTGGTAGCGCGGCCGGGTCCGGCCTCCGGTCATGGCGTAGGGACGCACCAATGGCTGGTCGCCTTCACCCCCGTACGGCGTGTGGTGATGGCCGCCGTACGGGCCGGTCGAGGCAGGGGGCGGGGTCATGAGTCCTCCGGTCGGACAACAAGGTGACGACGTGTGCCGTCGGTCGGGGCCGGTGGGGGGCGCCCCGGCCGTACGGCCGGGGCGGGCGGTCGGTGGGTGGTCAGTTCAACAGGCTGCCTTGCAGTTCGGCGCGCAGGTCGGGGGTGAGGACGTTGCCCGCGCGGTCGACGAGCAGGGCCATCTCGTAGCCGACGAGGCCGATGTCGCACTCCGGGTGGGCGAGTACGGCGAGGGAGGAGCCGTCGGAGATGGACATGATGAAGAGGAAGCCTCGTTCCATTTCGACGACGGTCTGGTTGACCGTGCCACCTTCGAAGATGCGCGAGGCCCCGGTGGTGAGCGAGGTCAGGCCGGAGGCGACCGCCGCCAGTTGATCGGCTCGGTCACGGGGGAAGCCTTCGGACATCGCCAGAAGGAGTCCGTCGGCGGAGACCACCACGGTGTGGGACACCCCGGGGGTGTTGTCCACGAAATTGGTGATCAACCAGTTCAGATTCTGCGCCGCCTGGCTCATCGGGCTCAACTAACGCTCCTGCTGGTAAGTCGGGCCTACGCCGCGATCATGATTGCCGTCCAGACCGGTTCCGGCCCGGCGGCCCTGCTGAATACCCCGGCGGAGGTTGGTCAGCCTCCCGCGTACGTCGTCGGGCGCGCGAGACACCTGGGGCCCCACCTGCTCGGGCTGTTGCGACGGCTGCGCGGCGCCCTCCACGAGATTCGCGCGGGGCACCCGCCGTGGCAAGCCGGACGACGTGATACCGCCGGCGGCGGGCTCGCGGATCTGCCCGGCTCGGCGCCAGCGCTCGTCGTTGGCCGACGTCTGCCACGCGGATCCGGCACCGCCCAGCCCCTGGAAACCGGAGCCGTTGGTGCCGCCGGTGCGCTGGGCACCGTTGGTCTCGGCCGGGCCGCCGCTCCCGGCCGCCCCGGCACCGCCTGCCCCGACACCGCCCAACTCACCGGTGTTCCAGGACGACGGCTGCTGCGGTTGTGCGGGCTGCTCGGGAGCCTGGGCGGGCGGCTCCGCGGGGTACCGGCCGCCGTCGCCCTGGTTGCCCGGGGTCGCGGGCTGGTTGTGGAGCCAGGTGGATTCGATGGTGTCGAATATCGGCGTCCGGCCGTCGCCGGGACCGGCGGCGGGCGGCAGAGCGTCGTCCTGACGGCCGCCGCGCTGGTTCCGGTCGTCCCGCACCTGCGGGAACTGGCCGGTGTCGCCGGGCCCCTGGCCCAGCTCCGGCCGGGCGAACTCGCCGGTGTCGCCGGGGCCGCGCCCGTAGTCGGGGCGCTGGAACTGCGCGGTGTCGCCGGGACCGCGGCCCTCCTGGCCGGGTACGGCGAACTCGCCGGTGTCCCCCGGTCCGCGGCCGAAGTCGGGGCGCTGGAACTCGCTGGTGTCACCGGGCCCGCGGCCGAAGTCGGGGCGCTGGAACTCGCTGGTGTCACCGGGCCCGCGGCCGAAGTCCGGGCGCGGGAACTCGCCCGTGTCGCCCGGTCCGCGGCGCGGCTCGAACAGGTTGGGGCCGTCGCTCAGCTGAGGCAGCTCACCGGTGTCGCCGGGACCGCGGTTGCCGAACGGATCGCGCCGCTCGCCCGAGCCGGGACCGAGGTCCGGGCGGGCGAACTGGCCCGTGGTCTCGGGCTCCTCGTGCCCGCGCGGCTGGTCGCCCGCGTCCCGCCGGCCCGTCGGCCAGTCGTCCTCGGAAGGCCGCGCGCCCCAGCTGGTGCCGGGCTGCTGCGGACCGGGAAGCTCACGTGCCGGGTCGCGCGAGGGCAGCTGCGGCCGGTTGCCCTGGTCACCCGCTTCGGGTCGGCCGGGCGCACCGGTCGGCGGGGCGACCGTCGGACCCTGGTCGCCGCGCGAGGGCAGCGGGGAACGGCCGGAGGGGTCACCGGCACCGTCGCCGGACCCGGTCGGGGGTCCGGCCGGGGGCTCGTTCCGCTGTGGGGTGGCCGACCGTCCGGGCGCCTCGAAGAGGTTCGGGCCGGAGGAAGCGCCGCCCGCCGGGCCGGCACCCGCGCCGGCACCGGCCGGCCGGCTCGGCAGGCCGCCGTTGCCGGGCAGCGCGGCGCGTGAACCCGCGCCGGGGACCTGCCGCCGCGAGGGCGGCGAACCGAGCAGTCCCGCCGAGCCGTTGCCCTGCCCGCCGGCACCCGGACCGCCCTGGCCGCCGGCGCCCTGCGGCGCGGGCTTGCGGCCGCCCTGGGCGACGTCCACCGGCAGCATGACCAGCGCCGTCGTACCGCCCGAGTCGGACGGCCGGAGCTGGATGCGGATGCCGTGACGCAGCGACAGCCGGCCGACCACGAACAGGCCCATGCGCCGGGACACCGACACGTCGACCGTGGGCGGGGAGGCCAGCCGCTCGTTGATCGCGGCCAGGTCCTCGGGCGAGAGCCCGATGCCGGTGTCGTGGATCTCGACCAGCACCCGCCCGTCGGGCAGCGCGTGACCGGTGACCTTGACCTTGGTCTGCGGGGAGGAGAAGGAGGTGGCGTTCTCCAGCAGCTCGGCGAGCAGGTGCACGAGGTCGTTGACGACCCGGCCGGCGACCTCGGTCGCGGGGACCGAGCTGAGTTCGATGCGCTCGTACTGCTCCACCTCGGAGGCGGCCGCGCGGAGCACGTCCACCAGCGGGACCGGCCGGGTCCAGCGGCGGCCGGGCTCCTCGCCCGCGAGCACCAGCAGGTTCTCACCGTTCCGGCGCATACGGGTCGCGAGGTGGTCCAGCTTGAACAGCGAGGACAGCTGGTCCGGGTCGGCCTCGCGGCTCTCCAGCTCGGAGATGAGCGAGAGCTGGCGCTGGATGAGGCCCTGGCTGCGGCGCGAGAGGTTGGTGAACATCGCGTTGACGTTGCCCCGCAGCAGCGCCTGCTCGGCGGCCAGCCGGACCGCCTCGCGGTGCACGTCGTCGAAGGCCGCGGCCACCTTGCCGATCTCGTCCCGGCTGTGCACACCGACGGACTCGACGGAGGTGTCCACGTCCTGCGGGTCGGACTCGGACAGCTGCTTGACCAGCTCGGGCAGCCGCTTCTCGGCGACGTCCTGCGCGGTGTCCTGCAGCCGCCGCAGCGAGCGGACCATGGACCGGGCCACCACGAACGCGCCGACCAGCGAGACACCGAGCACCAGCAGGATCAGCGCACCGTTGAGGATCGCGTCCTGCTGGGCGGAATCGCGCAGCTCACGAGACTTCTGCGTCATCTCGCTGAGCAGCGTCTGCTCGATCTTGCCCATCTCGTCGATCTTGATACTGTCCTGGTCGTACCAGTCCAGATAGGTGCGCTTCTCGGCCTTGAGGCCGTCCGGGTCGCGCACCGCCCGGTCGGCGTACATGGTCGCCGCCTTGATGTCCGGGCGGCTGTCCAGCGGTTCCAGCAGGTCCTCGGAGTTGCCCTGGCGGATCTGCTTGAAGCTGCCCAGCGCCTCGTTCTCCTTGTCGACCGCGGTCCTGGCGAACCGGCTGTCGTTGGCGGAGAACTGGGCGCCCTTGGGGTCGGCGAGGGCGGCGCTGATGAGCGCGCGCTGGATGGAGGCGTACTCCTTGGCGGAGGAGAAGGTGGCGAGCGCGCGGGTGTTGTTGATCATCGCGCGGTTGCTGGTCGCCTGCGCCATGTCCTGCGACAGCGACAGCAGCGAGTTGATCAGCTCGTTGTAGTCCTGGACCGTCAGCGAGTAGTACTGGCTGTTGTCGTACGCCGTGTCGCGGATGTCGTTGATCTTGCCGAGCTGGCGGTCGATGTTGACGAGCGTCGACTGCACACCGGCCATCGACTGATCGCCCGGCTCGACGTTGTCGGTCGCCTTGCGGAAGGCCGCGATCGCGCGGTTGGTGTCCTCGCGCGTGGAGACGACACCGTCGTCCTTCTCGTTGCCCTTGCTGGCCAGCGGCCCCGCCGACTTGTCCCGCTCCGCCTGGAGCGCGTTCGACAGCTGAGTGGCCTGCTGCGTCATGTCGGTGAGCAGCTTCATCTGGTCGAGCTGCTGGATGTTGTCCAGCGAGGTGTCGATACGCAGCGCTCCCAGCGTGGTCGCCGCGACCACGGGGAGCGCCAGCAGGGAGACCAGCCGGGTACTGATGCGCCAGTTCTTGAGGGCCATCCGGGCGCCGGGCCCGCTGGACGTCACCGGCGCGGTGGACTCGGCGCCGCCGCCTCCGCTGGGCGCGCTGGTCTTCGTAGCGCTCTGGGCGCCGCCCTCGGGGCTCTGGTCGGCCGGGGGCCGCCCGCCGCCCTGGGCGCGCTGGGGCGAGGAGCCGCGGTCGGTCCCACCGCGCGGCTCCGGGTCCGCCGAAGCTTCCCCGCGGCCCTGGCGGGCCTGGGGAGACCCCATACCATCCCTCTTGAAACGTCCCTGCACTAGCGTCGCAACCTCTGGACCAGGCGCTCCACCGGGTCAGCAGTGGAGCGGTGTCGAGTCGAGGGGACCGCGGCCCCCCATTTCGGTCGTGAGTGACCGGCGCGCTTCCTTTCGTATATCGACAGGAGGAGCCCCCGCCGCTCGGCGCCTCTCTGTCTTGCGCCCCCATGCGCGCCGGCTGATCCCGCGGCGGTCCCGGGAATTCCAGCACAGTGCCGGATGCTGCAACAAGGGCAAGGGGTAAGGCTGTGACGCGCGTGACGCTCAGTACGGGCGTTATTACCGGACGTAGAAAGTCATGTCTGCGATAACGGACTTTTGTGAACGAGTCGATCGCGCATACGGCGTGTCCGGCTAGCGATGATCAAGAGCGGAACGTCTGCTTCGGGGGTGCAATGTCCGTTTCGGCGCGCGGATCGCGTGCCGCGAATGTGGCATTTGCCCGATCATTCGTGAGCAAAATCACATGCTGGTCGAGACTTTTTCCGCGATTGCATGGGCAAGGCCGGACCTAGCCTGACGCTTTACACCACCAGTGCATACGACAACAACGCGAGGCGTAAACCCAGTGAAGACGACGATGATGTTCCGCACGATAGCCAACCCCCGGCGCACCACCCTGGCCCATCTCGCGGACGCCGAGGAACTGCGGACCGAGACCGGCGAACAGCCGGAGCACCCCGTCGAACTGCCCACCCGGACCGCCAACCCCCGGCGCACCGTGCTGATGGAGGCCCCCGTGGAGGCCCCCGGCCACTGACCCGCTCGTTCCGGGGCTCGGTTCGCCTCGCCGACGCCCCCGCACGGGGGACGGCGAGCCGACCCGGCGGCGCGCGGGAGGCGGGGCGATAGCCTGGAGCGTCAGTCTCCAGCGAGTTCAGATAAGAGGCACCAGCTTCCCGTGCGCATCGCCAGATTCTCCATCGATGGCAACGTCGCCTTCGGAGTGGTCGAGGGCGAGCCGTCCGACCAGGGCGGCCCCGTCGTCGACATCATCAAGGGACACCCCTTCGCCGAATTCGAGCGCTCGGGGCAGAAGATCCCCCTCAGCAAGGTCCGGCTGCTGCCGCCCGTCCTGCCCAACAAGGTCATCGGGATCGGCCGCAACTACGCCGAGCACGCCGCCGAACTCAACAACGAGGTCCCCGACGTCCCGGTCGTCTTCTTCAAGCCGTCCACCTCGGTGATCGGCCCCGGCGACCCCGTCGCCTACCCGTCCTTCTCCTCCGAGGTGCACCACGAGGCCGAGCTGGCCGTGGTCATCGGACGCATGTGCCGCGAGGTCCCGCGCGAGCGGGTGGCCGACGTCATCCTCGGCTACACCTGCGGCAACGACATCACCGCGCGCGACGCGCAGCGGCGCGAGAAGCAGTGGGGCCGGGCGAAGGGCTTCGACGCCTCCTGTCCGCTGGGCCCCTGGGTGGAGACCGGCATCGACCTGGAGCGGGCCGGTGACCTCGGGATCATGTGCACCGTCAACGGCGAGCAGCGGCAGCTGGGCCGTACCAGCGAGATGGTCCGCTCCATCGAGGACCTGATCGTGCACATCACCGAGGCGATGACGCTGCTCCCCGGCGACGTCGTGCTCACCGGCACCCCGGCGGGCGTCGGCCCGCTCACCGTCGGCGACGAGGTCGCCGTCACCATCGAAGGCATCGGCACTCTCACCAACAAGGTGATCAAGCGTGGCTAGCGCAAGCTCCCCCGCCCCCGTGCGGGTTCGTTTCTGTCCCTCGCCGACCGGCAACCCCCATGTGGGCCTGGTCCGCACCGCCCTCTTCAACTGGGCGTTCGCCCGCCACCACGGCGGCACCCTGGTCTTCCGCATCGAGGACACCGACGCCGCGCGCGACTCCGAGGAGTCGTACGCGCAGCTGCTGGACGCCATGCGCTGGCTGGGCTTCGACTGGGACGAGGGCCCCGAGATCGGCGGCCCGCACGCGCCCTACCGCCAGTCGCAGCGCATGGAGATCTACGCCGACGTCGCGGCCAAGCTGCTGGACGCCGGCCACGCCTACCGCTGCTACTGCACGGCGGAGGAGCTGGAGGAGCGCCGCGAGGCCGCCCGCAAGGCCGGCCGCCCTTCCGGCTACGACGGCACCTGCCGCACGCTCAGCCCCGAGCAGATCGCGGCGCACGAGGCCGAGGGGCGCGCCTCGATCGTCCGCTTCCGGATGCCGGATGAGCCGATCACCTTCACCGACCTGGTGCGCGGCGAGCTGACCTTCACCCCGGACAACGTTCCGGACTACGGCATCGTGCGCGCCAACGGCGCCCCCCTCTACACGCTCGTCAACCCCGTCGACGACGCGCTGATGGAGATCACCCACGTGCTGCGCGGCGAGGACCTGCTGTCCTCCACCCCGCGCCAGATCGCGCTCTACCGGGCGCTCGCCGAGATCGGCGTGGGGGGCGGCCAGGTGCCCGCCTTCGGGCATCTGCCGTACGTCATGGGCGAGGGCAACAAGAAGCTGTCCAAGCGCGACCCCCAGTCGTCGCTCAACCTCTACCGGGAGCGCGGCTTCCTCCCCGAGGGGCTGCTCAACTACCTGTCCCTGCTGGGCTGGTCGCTCTCGGCCGATCGGGACGTCTTCTCCCTGGAGGAGATGGTCGCCGCGTTCGACATCTCCGGTGTCAACGCCAACCCGGCGCGCTTCGACCTCAAGAAGGCCGAGGCGATCAACGCGGACCACATCCGGCAGCTGGACGTCAAGACCTTCATCGAGGCGTGCGGCCCCTGGCTGCAGGCCCCGCACGCGCCCTGGTCCCCGGACCGCTTCGACGCGGCCGCCTTCGAGGCGCTGGCCCCGCTGGCCCAGACCCGGCTGACGGTGCTGTCCGACATCACCGCCAACGTCGACTTCCTCTTCCTGGCGGAGCCGGTGGAGGACGAGGCGTCGTGGACGAAGGCCATGAAGCCCGGCGCGGACGCCCTGCTCACCACCGCCCGTACGAAGATCGCCGAGCTGGCCGAGGCGGACTGGAGGGCGGAACCCCTCAAGGAGGCCGTCCTCGCCGCCGGTGAGGAGCACGGCCTGAAGCTGGGCAAGGCACAGGCCCCGGTCCGTGTCGCCGTCACCGGCCGCACGGTCGGTCTGCCGCTGTTCGAGTCCCTGGAGGTGCTGGGGCGCGAGCGCACCCTGGCCCGCATCGACGCGGCGCTGGCCAAGCTGTCGGCCTGACGCCGTCAGAGGGCGCCGCGTGCCCGGCACGCGGCGCCACCGCACCGGCAATGCGTTTTGGTGGCCCGTCCACCATCGGGTAATGTTCTTCCTGCGCCGCCCGGGCGGGCCGAAAGGCCGAACCGGAGCGCAAGCCGGACAACACCTCGACAGAGGTGGAGTTTTGGTGGGGTATGGTGTAATTGGCAGCACGAGTGATTCTGGTTCACTTAGTCTAGGTTCGAGTCCTGGTACCCCAGCAAGAGATCTTCTCGATTTCTTCGTGAATCTCTTGATCAAGCAGGATCAAGCCCCCGTTGTGTAGCGGCCTAGCACGCTGCCCTCTCAAGGCAGTAGCGCCGGTTCGAATCCGGTCGGGGGTACGGATCTCCAGAGGTTATGGAGATCGCTAGGGCCCCCGTTGTGTAGCGGCCTAGCACGCCGCCCTCTCAAGGCGGTAGCGCCGGTTCGAATCCGGTCGGGGGTACTGGTCTATACCATGGGCTATGGTGTAATTGGCAGCACGAGTGATTCTGGTTCATTTAGTCTAGGTTCGAGTCCTGGTAGCCCAGCGCAGTACAGGATGTGCTGATTCAGGCCCCCGTTGTGTAGCGGCCTAGCACGCCGCCCTCTCAAGGCGGTAGCGCCGGTTCGAATCCGGTCGGGGGTACATACAGGGAAGGCCCTCCGTGGTGACACGGAGGGCCTTTTCGCGTCATGCCTCGTCGAAGCGGTGGACGGACTCCTCGGCCTGGGCGAGCCGCCGCAGGCTCAGCAGTACCGGTTCGTACAGCACCGTCAGGGCGACGGACGCCTCGATCTGCTCGCCGGGCGTGTCGTACGTCTGCACCACATCCAGTTCGTGGACGGCCAGTTCGGACACCAGCCGGGCGTACGGCAGCAAGTGCCCGGTGTCATGCGGGTATCCGAGGCGGGCCAGCGAGGCGATGGCCTCCACCAGCATCCGGTAGGCGGGGGAGGGGGTCTCGGTCTTCCGGTCGTGGGCCGCCCAGCCCAGCCGCTCCAGCAGCGCGTCCGCCTGCTCCCGGGCGCGGGCCGTCTCCGGGGTGCCCTGCTCGGGACCCGGGCCGTGCGGCAGCGCCCAGATCGCGGCCCCCAGGCGCAGGTGCTGGCTCAGTGACTCGTCCTCGGCGGCCTTCAGCACCTCACGTGCGGTGGCCACCGGCATCCGGCCGACCTGGATCAGCGCCCGCACCAGCCGCAGCCTGCGCAGATGCTCCTCCCCGTACTCGGCCTTCGTGGCGGTGAGGCGTTCGCCGGGCGGCAGCAGCCCTTCGCGCAGGTAGTACTTGATCGTCGCGGTGGACACCCCGCTGCGTTCACTCAGCTCCGCCAGTCGCATGCCGTATGCAGCCTTCCCTTGCGCCCGTGCTTGGAGAGTGTCACTATCCAAGTCTTGGATAGCTCCACTATCCAAGACTATCGCGACGTCGGAACGAGGGGATCACCATGGGTGCCGATGTGATCGAAGGCCGCATGACCGCCGAGGCCGAGGGGGAGGTGACCGTCTTCCTCATCGGGATGCGCGTCAACCGCTTCCGCGCGCTGCGCAGCTGGTGGCCGGTGTTCACGGCCATGCCGAAGATGCTGCGCGAGCTGTCCCGGGACAAGGAGAGCGGGTTGCTGGGCTACCAGCTGCTGGCCGGCCCGCCCCGGGTGCTGTACGTCGTCCAGTACTGGGACTCGCACGAGAAGCTGCTGGCCTACGCCTCCGCGCAGGACAAGGAGCACCGCCCGGCCTGGGCCGCGTTCAACCGGCGGGCGCGGGAGGGCCGGGGGAGGGTCGGCATCTGGCACGAGACGTACGCCGTGCCGGCCGGTGCGCACGAGGCGATCTACTACGACATGCCGGCGTTCGGGCTGGCCAAGGCCACCGGAGTCGTCCCGGTCGGCCGCCGCGGTGAGCGCGCGGCCGACCGGCTGTCGTTGCAGGACGCGTGAGGGTGCGGTGAGCGCCGTGACGCCGTGATCAGTTGCCCCTGCGGAGGGCGTCGGAGAGGCGGGCGGCCGCGTCGATGACGGCCTGGGCGTGCATGCGGCCCGGGTGGCGGGTCAGCCGCTCGATCGGTCCGGAGACCGAGACGGCGGCGACCACGCGGTTGGACGGGCCGCGCACCGGCGCGGACACGGACGCGACGCCCGGCTCCCGCTCGCCGATCGACTGGGCCCAGCCCCGCCGCCGTACGCCGGACAGCGCCGTCGCGGTGAAGCGGGCGCCCTGCAGGCCACGGTGCAGCCGCTCCGGCTCCTCCCAGGCCATGAGGATCTGGGCCGCCGAGCCCGCCTTCATGGGGAGGGTGGAGCCGACCGGCACGGTGTCCCGCAGTCCGGACAGCCGCTCGGCCGCCGCGACGCAGATGCGCATGTCGCCCTGGCGCCGGTAGAGCTGCGCGCTCTCCCCGGTCACGTCCCTGAGGTGGGTGAGGACCGGTCCGGCCGTGGCGAGCAGCCGGTCCTCGCCCGCCGCCGCGGCCAGCTCGGCCAGGCGCGGGCCCAGAATGAAGCGGCCTTGCATGTCACGCGCCACCATCCGGTGGTGCTCCAGTGCTACCGCGAGTCGGTGCGCCGTGGGGCGCGCGAGACCGGTGGCCCCGACCAGCCCCGCGAGGGTGGCCGGACCGGACTCCAGAGCGCTCAGTACCAGAGCCGCCTTGTCGAGAACGCCGACGCCGCTAGAGTTGTCCATGAAACGATACTCGCGTCTCACACTGTGAAACGCAAGTTCAATTTTTCGGGATACCCGCCACTCTGGAATGGCGGGCCCGCAGTCCAGGGCACGCACTCGACACGAGTTGGGCCGGCGAAGAGGCCGGCCGGAGGGAAAGCGATGGGACGGACACTCGCGGAGAAGGTCTGGGACGACCATGTCGTCCGGCACGCCGATGGCGAGCCGGACCTCCTCTTCATCGATCTGCACCTGCTGCACGAGGTGACCAGCCCGCAGGCGTTCGACGGCCTCCGCAAGGCCGGGCGCCAGGTGCGCCGTACCGACCTCACCATCGCGACCGAGGATCACAACACCCCGACCCTCGACATCGACAAGCCGATCGCGGACCCCGTCTCCCGCACCCAGTTGGAGACGCTGCGCAAGAACTGCGCGGAGTTCGGGGTGCGTCTGCACCCGCTCGGCGACGTCGAGCAGGGCGTCGTCCACGTAGTGGGACCGCAGCTGGGACTGACCCAGCCCGGCACCACGGTGGTCTGCGGTGACAGCCACACCTCCACCCACGGCGCCTTCGGCGCGCTCGCGTTCGGCATCGGCACCAGCCAGGTCGAGCACGTGCTGGCCACCCAGACGCTGCCGCTCGCGCCGTTCAAGACCATGGCCGTCACCGTCGAGGGCGAGCTGCCCGAGAGCGTCACCGCCAAGGACCTGATCCTGGCGATCATCGCCCGCATCGGCACCGGCGGCGGCCAGGGCTTCGTGATCGAGTACCGCGGCGAGGCCATCGAGAAGCTTTCGATGGAGTCCCGGATGACCGTGTGCAACATGTCCATCGAGGCGGGCGCCCGGGCGGGCATGATCGCCCCGGACGAGACCACCTTCGCCTACCTCGAGGGCCGCCCGCACGCCCCGCAGGGCGAGGAGTGGGACGCGGCCGTCGCGTACTGGCGCACGCTGCGCAGCGACGACGACGCGGTGTTCGACCGCGAGGTGGTCATCGACGCCTCCGAGCTGGCCCCGTTCGTCACCTGGGGCACCAACCCCGGCCAGGGCGCGCCGCTGTCGGAGTCGGTGCCGGACCCGGCCGGCTTCGAGGACGCCAGTGAGCGGTTCGCCGCCGAGAAGGCCCTGGAGTACATGGGTCTGACGGCGGGTCAGCCGCTGCGCGACATCAAGGTGGACACCGTCTTCGTCGGCTCCTGCACCAACGGCCGCATCGAGGACCTGCGCTCCGCCGCCTCGATCCTGCAGGGCCGTTCGGTGGCCGACGGGGTGCGGATGCTGGTGGTCCCGGGCTCGGTGCGGGTGGCGCTGCAGGCCGTGGAGGAGGGGCTGGACAAGGTGTTCACCCAGGCCGGCGCCGAGTGGCGGCACGCGGGCTGCTCGATGTGTCTGGGCATGAACCCCGACCAGCTCGCCCCCGGTGAGCGCTCGGCGTCCACGTCCAACCGCAACTTCGAGGGCAGGCAGGGCAAGGGCGGCCGTACCCACCTGGTCTCGCCGCAGGTCGCCGCCGCCACCGCGGTGCTCGGCCATCTGGCCTCGCCCGCCGACCTGTCCGACGCCGACGTCACCGTTCCCGTGGGGGTCTGAGCAGCCATGGAAGCATTCACCACGCACACCGGCCGGGCCGTTCCGCTGCGCCGCAGCAACGTCGACACGGACCAGATCATCCCCGCGCACTGGCTCAAGAAGGTCACCCGCGACGGTTTCGAGGACGGGCTGTTCGAGGCCTGGCGCAAGGACCCGGAGTTCGTCCTCAACCGGCCCGAGTACAAGGGCGGGACGGTTCTGGTGGCCGGTCCGGACTTCGGCACCGGTTCCTCGCGCGAGCACGCGGTGTGGGCGCTGCAGAACTACGGCTTCAAGGCCGTGATCTCCTCGCGCTTCGCCGACATCTTCCGCGGCAACTCCCTCAAGAACGGGCTGCTGACCGTCGTCCTGCCGCAGGAGACCGTGGACCGGCTGTGGAAGCTGGTCGAGGCGGACCCCACCGCGGAGGTCACCGTGGACCTCGTCGACCGTCAGGTTCGAGCCGAGGGAATCACGGCTGATTTTGAGCTTGACGAGAACGCCCGGTGGCGACTCCTGGAGGGGCTGGATGACATCAGCCTCACCCTCAGGGAGGAGGCCGACATCGTCGCGTACGAGGCTCGCCGTCCCTCCTTCAAGCCCAGCACGACGGTGCTCTGACCCCCCGGTTTCCCCTGCACAGAGCGGGTTTGGCATGATGCGCCGCCAGTCCTCGGACTGGCGGCGCATCGTCATGTTGAGGCCCCGTGAAGCGACAACTCGCCTCAGATGGCACAATCAGTGCATGGAACGCGACGGCCAACTCGAGCTCTACGGTCTCGTCGCCGACCGGCTCAAGGAAGCGCACACAAGGGTGCGCACACTGCAAGTCCCGGAGGGCGTACGGATGGCGCTGTCCCGGAAGCTGCTGGTGATCACGGCAGCGGCGAAACACGATCTCGCAGACGCGGCAAGGCGTCTGGAGCGGTTGATGAACGACCTCGACGAGGGCCGTTTCCCCGAAGATCCCGACTCCGACCGAAGTCCATGACGACCGAGTGCGTTGCGGCACAAGGGTGATTAGCCCGTTTCGTGTTTGATTTGCGGTATATATCTGCCTAACGTGCGAAAAAGCTTGAACACATTCGTTCCGGCAATGTCTCCGAAGGGGAAGACGTGAACAAGGCGCAGCTCGTAGAAGCGATTGCAGACAAGGTCGGCGGACGACAGCAGGCCGCCGACGCGGTCGACGCGGTTCTGGACGCCATCGTCCGCGCGGTGGTCGGCGGGGATCGAGTTTCGGTCACCGGTTTCGGTTCGTTCGAGAAGGTGGAACGGCCCGCCCGGTACGCCCGTAACCCGCAGACCGGGGAGCGCGTCCGGGTCAAGAAGACCTCGGTGCCCCGTTTCCGCGCGGGCCAGGGTTTCAAGGACCTGGTGAGCGGTTCGAAGAAGCTGCCGCGAGGCGGCGAGGTGGCCGTGAAGAAGGCCCCCAAGGGCAGCCTCCAGGCGGCCGCGAAGAAGGCCGCGGCCAAGAAGGCCACCGCCAAGAAGGCGGCTCCGGCGAAGAAGACGACCGCCAAGAAGGCCGCCGCCAAGAAGGCGCCCGCGAAGAAGGCCCCGGCGACGAAGGCCACCGCCAAGAAGGCGGCTCCGGCGAAGAAGACGACCGCCAAGAAGGCCGCCGCGAAGAAGGCCCCGGCGCGCAAGACGACCGCGCGCAAGGCCCCCGCCAAGAAGTCCACCACCGCCAGGAAGCGCTAGTCGTCGCCGCGCAGCGGCACCGTTCACGCGCCGGGCCGGGCTCCGAAGAGGGAGCCCGGCCCGCGGTGCGTCACGGGCCCGGCACCCCCACCGGGGGTGTCAGAACGTCTGCAGGGTGACGAAGACGACGCGCCGCTCGGCGCCCTCGCCCGCCACCTCGATCCGCACCCGCTGTCCGGGCCGCAGCATCCGCAGCCCTCCGGCGTCGAACGCCGCCGCGTCGAAGGGCAGGGGAGTGCCGTCGTCGAGCAGCACACTGCCCGTACGGGCGTCCGGGTCGTAGGTGTAGGCCGTTCCCTGCATACCCGCCAGCCTAGTCCGCACCACCCGCCGCCTCCCTCCGGGGCACCCCTAGGGGGTGTCTTGTGCCGGGCTCCCGACGCCGCTGTGACATCAGCCGCTGCCGCGGCGGGCGGCATCTCGCGGCCCCGCGCTCGTCGCACGCAGCGCCGCCGCGCTCTCCTCACGCGGGTTGCGAGCCTCCCCCAGCTACCGCTGGGAGGTGCCCCCTGCACCAGACGCCGCTCGCTGATCCGGCCTGATCCACACGACACCCCCTATGTGCCGGGCAGCGGCGCGGCCCGCGGGGTGCCGCACAGCCGGGCCGTGTGGGCGCCCACGCCCAGTGCCAGCGCCGCCCGCAGATCCTCGCCGGTGTCCACGTCGCGGCGCACCGAATCGACCCCGGGCAGCTCGATCTCGTACGCCCCGGACGCCCGGTGCCGGGCCCGGGAGGCGCCCCCGAAGGCGGGGGCGAGGTCGATGCCCGGCGCCGCCGCGAGGAGGGTCGTGCCGACCCCCGCCGCGTCCGCCAGAAAGGCGCGTGGGAAGCCCGCGGCGGCTTCGAGTACCTGGTCGAGGTCGGCCGTCCGCAGCGCCGGGAGATCGGCGTTCAGCGCCGCCACGAAGGCCCCGGGGCGGTCCTCCCGGACCGCTCGGGCGCCGTGCGCGAGCGCCGCGTTCAGCCCGCGCCCCGGCGTATCGGGCAGGATCCGGGCGCCGAGGGCCGCCAGCTCGCTCCCGGCGAGCGGATCGTCGGTGACCACGGTCACCCCGCCGACGCTCCGGCCGGCCAGTGCCGCGCCCACCGTGTCCTTGGCGAACGCCAGCGCGAGACCCGGCCGGAGGGTGTCCCCCGCGGCGTCGGAGAGCCTGCTCTTCGCCCGTGACAGGGGCTTGAGCGGCACCACCAGCGTCCACAGCACACGGCTTGCGTTTCTTCCCACGGACCCCATTCTGGCCTGCTGCCCGGCTCGCACCGGACGTCGCGGGGTTACGGTGTCCTCGACAGACCGAGTACCTGGAGCGACACTTGTGCGGCTGCCCGGACGGCAGCAAGCTAGCAGGTCAGCAGGGTCCAAGAGGAGGATGTTCCGAGTGTCCGGCCGCAGAATCGGCTTCTGGTACCGCATGGCGGCGGTCATGGTGAAACCGCCACTGGTGGTTCTGTTCAAGCGGGACTGGCACGGAATGGAGCACATTCCCGCCGACGGCGGTTTTATCACCGCGATCAATCACAACTCGTATCTCGACCCGCTCTCCTACGCGCACTTCCAGTACAACAGCGGACGCGTGCCCCGCTTCCTCGCCAAGGCCGCCCTCTTCAAGGGCGGCTTCGTGGGCACCATGCTGCGCGGCACCGGCCAGATCCCCGTCTACCGCGAGTCGACCGACGCGGCCAACGCCTTCCGGGCCGCCGTCGACGCCATCAACAAGGGCGAGTGCGTGGCCTTCTACCCCGAGGGCACCCTGACCCGCGACCCCGACATGTGGCCGATGCGCGGCAAGACCGGCGCCGCCCGGGTCGCCCTGCTCACCAAGGCGCCGGTCATCCCGGTCGCCCAGTGGGGCGCCAACGAGGCCGTGCCGCCGTACGCCAAGGAGAAGAAGGTCCGGCTCTTCCCGCGCAAGACCCTCAAGGTGCACGCGGGCCCGCCGGTGGACCTGTCCGAGTACTACGGCCAGGAGCCCACCGCCGACGTGCTGCGGGCGGCCACCGACACCATCATGGCCGCGGTCACCGAACTCCTCGCCGAGGTCCGCGGCGAGCCGGTGCCCGCGCGGGCGCGCGAGGTCTCCGCCGACCGGCCGCACATCGCCGACCAGCCGCGCCCCGTGGCCGAGCGCCCCGCGGCCGAAGAGGAGAGCAAGTGACGCGCTGCGCCGTCTACGGCACCGGCTCCTGGGGCACCGCCTTCGCGATGGTGCTCGCCGACGCCGGCTGCGAGGTGACGCTGTGGGGCCGCCGGCCCGATGTCGTCGAGGCCATCAACACCGGCCGTACCAATCCCGACTACTTCCCCGGCATCCGCCTCCCCGACGGGGTGCGGGCCACCACCGACCCCGCCGAGGCCGCGCGCGACGCGGAGTTCACCGTCTTCTCCGTGCCCTCCCAGACGCTGCGCGGCAACCTCGCCGCATGGGCCCCGCTGCTGCCCGCCGACACCGTCCTGGTCTCCCTGATGAAGGGCGTCGAACTCGGCACCGCCAAGCGCATGAGCGAGGTCATCGCGGAGGTCGCCGACGCGCCCGCGGAGCGCGTCGCGGTGCTCACCGGCCCCAACCTCGCCAAGGAGATCGCCGCCCGGCAGCCCGCGGCCTCCGTGGTGGCCTGCCGGGACGAGGACGTGGCACGCCGCCTCCAGACCGCCTGCCACACCCCCTACTTCCGCCCGTACACCAACACCGACGTGGTGGGCTGCGAACTCGGCGGCGCGGTGAAGAACGTCATCGCGCTGGCCGTCGGCATCGCGGACGGCATGGGCCTCGGCGACAACGCCAAGGCGTCCCTCATCACCCGAGGGCTCGCCGAAACGACCCGGCTGGGCCTGGCGATGGGCGCCGACGCGCACACCTTCGCGGGCCTGGCGGGCATGGGCGACCTGGTCGCCACCTGCTCCTCGCCGCTGTCCCGCAACCACACCTTCGGCACCAACCTGGGCCGCGGCATGACCCTGGAGGAGACCATCGCGGTCACCCGGCAGACGGCGGAGGGCGTCAAATCGTGCGAGTCCGTACTGGACCTCGCCCGGCGCCACGACGTCGACATGCCGATCACGGAGACCGTGGTGGGCATCGTCCACGATGGCAAACAGCCGCTCGTCGCGCTCAAAGAGCTGATGTCGCGCAGCGCGAAGGCCGAGCGGCACTGACGTCGTCCGAACCGCAAGGTAACCTCAACGCGATATGAGCAGCCAGACTCCTTCCTCAAGCCCTGCCCCGGCTTCCTCCGCCGGTCAGCCGCGGAAGCCGCGCGTCGCCGTCGTCTTCGGCGGCCGCAGCTCCGAGCACGCCATTTCCGTGGTCACCGCGGGGGCCGTGCTGCGCGCCATCGACCGCGAGAAGTACGACGTGCTGCCGATCGGCATCACGGCGGACGGCCGTTGGGCGCTGACCGCCGACGCGCCCGAGCGGATGGCCATCGCGGACCGGCAGCTCCCGAGCGTCGAACGGCTCGCCGAGTCCGCGGAGGGGTCGGTCGTGCTGCCGGTCGACCCGGGCAGCCGCGAGGTCGTCTACAGCGAGCCGGGCGCGGTGCCCAAGGCGCTCGGCGACGTCGACGTCGTCTTCCCCATGCTCCACGGCCCGTACGGCGAGGACGGCACCCTCCAGGGGCTGCTGGAGCTGTCCGGCGTGCCCTATGTGGGCGCCGGGGTGCTGGCCTCCGCCGTCGGCATGGACAAGGAGTACATGAAGCGGGTGTTCGTCTCGTTCGGGCTGCCCGTCGGCCCGTACGAGGTGATCCGCCCCCGCGACTGGGAGCGGGACCCCGCCGCCGCCCGCGCCAGGATCACCGAGTTCGCCGGTGAGCACGGCTGGCCGGTCTTCGTGAAGCCCTCGCGGGCCGGCTCCTCCATCGGCATCACCAAGGTCGACGGCCCCGAGCAGCTGGACGAGGCCATCGAGACCGCCCGGCACCACGATCCGAAGGTCATCGTGGAGGCGCTGCTGCGCGGCCGCGAGATCGAGTGCGGGGTGCTGGAGTTCGAGGACGGCCCCCGGGCCAGCGTGCCCGCCGAGATCCCCCCGGTCTCCACCCACGACTTCTACGACTTCGAGGCCAAGTACATCGACGCGGCCCCCGGTGTCGTGCCCGCGCCGCTCACCGCGGAGCAGACCGAGCGGGTCCGGGAGCTGGCGGTGCGCGCGTTCGACGCGGTGTCCTGCGAGGGCCTGGTGCGCGCGGACTTCTTCCTGCTGGACAGCGGCGAGTTCGTGATCAACGAGATCAACACGATGCCCGGCTTCACCCCCATCTCCATGTACCCGCGCATGTGGCAGGAGAGCGGTGTGAGCTATCCGGAGCTGGTGGACCGGCTCATCCAGGCCGCGCTGCGCCGCTCCACGGGGCTGCGCTAGTGCCGCGTCAGTCAAGGTGTGCCCGGTAGCGAGGCGTCCTGGTGCGGTCAGATGCAAGGCGCCGGATCGGCCTCGCGGGGGCACCTCCCGGACGGAGTCTGGGGGCGGGCCTGCTCGGTCGATTCGGCAACGCCGCAGATGGCCGTGGCAGGGCGGCGAGCGGGGTGAACCTTGGCTGACGCGGCACTAGGTCCTGTCCGGTCGGCCCGCGTCCGTCACACGGGGCCCGCGAGGCCGATCAGCGGATCGGCCTCGCGGGCGTACGTCCCCGGCCATCGGTGTGCGGAACCCACCGGCCGAGCACGCGGGGAAGCGGGATTCAGATATGCACCACCGGGCAGGTGAGCGTGCGCGTGATCCCTTCCACTTGCTGGACTTTCGCGACCACCATGCGGCCGAGTTCGTCGACCGTCTCGGCCTGGGCGCGCACGATCACGTCGTACGGACCCGTGACGTCCTCGGCCTGTATCACTCCCGGGAGCTTGGCGATGACGTCGGCGACGGTCGAGGCCTTGCCGACCTCGGTCTGGATCAGGATGTACGCCTGTACCACGGAACCTCCAGGGCGGCTACGAGGATCATGTGGGGAGAAGGGACGCCACGGTACCGCGTCGCCACGCGGCGAGGGGAGACCCGCGCGGGGTGCGCGGCGCGGCGGGCACAGGGCCACGAGCACGAAGGGGCAATGCGATGAAGGGCACCGTGGGCGAGTTGGGGGAGTTCGGGCTCATCAGAGAGCTCACTTCCCGGCTCACCACCACCTCGGCGGTGAAGCTGGGGCCCGGTGACGACGCCGCGGTCGTGGCCGCACCGGACCGCAGGGTGGTGGCCAGTACGGACGTCCTGCTGGAGGGCAGGCACTTCCGCCGGGACTGGTCCACCGCCTATGACGTCGGCCGCAAGGCCGCCGCCCAGAACCTCGCGGACATCGCGGCCATGGGCGCGGTGCCGACCGCGCTGCTGCTGGGCCTGGTGGTGCCCGCGGATCTGCCGGTGACCTGGCCGGCCGAGATGATGGACGGGATCCGCGACGAATGCCAGGTGGCGGGCGCCGCGGTGGTCGGAGGCGACGTGGTGCGCGGGGACGCCATCACCATCGCCATCACCGCCCTGGGCGATCTGCGCAACCACGAACCGGTCACCCGATCCGGTGCCCGGCCGGGCGACGTTGTCGCCGTCACCGGCTGGCTGGGCTGGTCGGCCGCCGGGCACGCGGTGCTCTCGCGCGGCTTCCGCTCGCCGCGCGCCTTCGTCGAGGCGCACCGCCGCCCGGAGCCGCCGTACCACGCGGGACCGGCCGCCGCCGGACTGGGCGCGACCGCGATGACCGACGTCAGCGACGGGCTGGTGGCCGACCTCGGGCACATCGCCGAGGCGAGCCAGGTCCGTATCGATCTGCGCTCGGGGGACATCGACATCCCCTCCCAGATGTCGGACATCGGGCAGGCGGTGGGCGTCGACCCGATCCTGTGGGTGCTCAGCGGGGGAGAGGACCACGCGATCGTGGCCACCTTCCCTTCGGACGTGAAGCTGCCCGCCCGCTGGAAGGTGATCGGCGAGGTGCTCAACCCGTCGGCGCTGCCGCAGGTGACGGTCGACGGGGCGCCCTGGGTGCACGCGGGCTGGGACCATTTCGGGGATGACCAGGGCGCCGAGTAGATTCGGCCACATGGCCATGTCTACCGATGACCCCCGCGCGCCCGGCGCACCCCGCGTCCCCCGTGACCACCGGGTGCCCGTCCGCGTCCTCACCGTCGCCGGGTCGGACTCCGGCGGCGGTGCGGGCATCCAGGCCGACCTGAAGACGATGCTGGCCCTGGGCGCGCACGGGATGAGCGTGCTCACCGCGGTGACGGCGCAGAACTCCCAGGGCGTCCAGGGCGCCTGGGAGCTGCCCGCCGAGGCGGTCCGCGCCCAGTTCCGCAGCGTCGTGGACGACATCGGCGTCCAGGCGGTCAAGACGGGCATGCTGGCCACCACCGAGCTGGTCGAGACCGTCGCCGGGCTGCTGGCGGGGCTGCCCGCCCCCGTGGTCGTCGACCCGGTCGGGGTCTCCAAGCACGGCGACCCGCTGCTGGCCGCCGAGGCGCTGGACGCGGTCCGCACCAAGCTGCTGCCCACCGCCACCGTCGCCACCCCCAACCTGGACGAGGTGGCCCAGCTGACCGGCATCCGGGTCGGTTCGGAGGGCGATCTGCGGCGGGCGGCGCGCGCGGTGCTGGACTTCGGCCCGCGCTGGGCGCTGATCAAGGGCGGCCATCTGCCGGGCGACGCGGTGGACCTGCTCACCGACGGCACCGAGGAGCACTGGCTGCGGGCGCCCCGCCACGACAACCGCCACACCCATGGCACCGGCTGCACCCTCGCCTCGGCGATCGCCACCTACCTCGCGGGCGGCATAGCGGTCCCGGAGGCCGTCACGGCGGCCAAGGAGTACGTCACGGGCGCGATCGCCTCGGGCTTCCCCCTGGGCGCGGGCATCGGCCCGGTCGACCACGGCTGGCTGACCGCCCCGCCCGGTCCGTAGCGGAGCATGCGTAAAGGCCGGTCCACGTCATGGTGGACCGGCCTCGGCAACCGGAATCCCGCTCGCGCGGGGGAAGGCGTGCGCCTAGCGCGAGACCTTGCCGGCCTTGATGCACGAGGTGCAGACGTTGAGCCGCTTCGGGGTCCGACCGACCACAGCGCGCACCGTCTGGATGTTGGGGTTCCAACGACGGCGGGTGCGGCGGTGCGAGTGCGAGATGTTGTTGCCGAAGCCCGGCCCCTTGCCGCAGACGTCGCAGTTGGCAGCCACGGGTTACTCCAAAGACGGGTCAGCCTCGCTTCCCGCGAGGAGACAGAAACTTATCGGGAACCCCGGCGTAGCCAGGATCATGGAAGACCGGCGGCGCCAGGGGGAATAGCCCGACTCTCATCGGGCAACCGGAGCAGCATACAACGGCCACTCCCGCACAACGAAACTATCATGGCTGCCCCAGCACCCGCGGTGGGCGCCGACTAGCCTGCGATGACGCGATGCCCGACCCGTTCCCGTCCCCGTCCCCTGAGACATCCCTCACCGTCCCGAGGAGAACGTACGTGCCGCACACGCTCGACGCCGATGCGGTACGGATCTGGTGCGGGCTCGCGCTGGACGCGCTGGGCCGGGCCCGCGAGGACATCGACGCGATCAACGTCTATCCGGTCGCGGACGGCGACACCGGCACCAATCTGTATCTGACCGTCGAGTCCGCCGCCCAGGCCGTCGACGCCGCCTTCGAGCGCCACCCCGCCTCGGCCGGTGCCGCCCGCCCCAGCCTCGCCGACGTGGTGCGCGCCATGGCCCACGGCGCCCTGATCGGCGCGCGCGGCAACTCCGGCACCATCCTGGCCCAGCTGCTGCGCGGCATGGCGGACGTGCTGGCCGAGGGGGACCGTACGGCGGGCGGCGACGAGGCGGACGGACTGCGGCGGGCGCTGCGGCGCGCCGTCGACCTCGCCTACCTCGCCGTCGCGCACCCCGTCGAGGGGACCGTGCTGACCGTGGCCGTGGCCGCGGCGGAGGGCGCGGAGCGGGCCACCGGGGACGTCGGCGCGGTGGCGCGCGCGGCCTGCGAAGGGGCGCGCGCCGCGCTCCAGGCGACCCCGGGGCAGCTCGACGTCCTGGCCCGCGCGGGCGTCGTCGACGCGGGCGGCTACGGCCTGGTCACGGTGTTGGGCGGGCTCGCCGAGGCGCTGTCCGGCGAGCCCCCGGCGGCGCCGCCCGCGGCCCCCGCCATCCCCGCGCCCGCCGGGGAGACCGCCGGGGCCGGGCCGGTGGACTGTTCCGCCGACGGACCCGCGTTCGAGGTGATCTACCTCCTGGAAGCCGGTGACGGCGCCGTCGCGGCCTTGCGCGAGCGGCTGGACGCACTCGGTGACTCGCTCGTGATCGTCGGCGGCGACGGACTGTGGAACGTCCACGTCCATGTGGACGACGCGGGCGCCGCGGTGGAGGCGGGCATCCAGGCCGGCCGCCCGTACCGCATCCGCATCACCCACTTCGGCGCCCCCGCCGAGCGCCGCCCCGCCGCCCCGGAGCCGGACCGCCCCGAGCGGCGGCCGGACGGGCCGTCCGGCGAGCGCGCGACCCGCGCCGTCGTCGCCGTCGTCCCCGGCGACGGCCTCGCCGCGCTGTGCGCCGAGGCCGGGGCCACCGTGGTCGCCACCGACCCCGGGAAGCCGCCCGGCGGCAGCGAACTGGCCGAGGCGATCCGGCGGGCCCACGCCCGCGAGGTGGTGCTGCTGCCCAACGACGCCGGGCTGCGCCACCCGGCCGCGGCCGCCGCCGCGCAGGCCCGCGCCGAGGGCGTGCGGGTCGCCGTCATCCCCACCCGCTCCCCGGTCCAGGGCATCGCCGCGCTCGCCGTGCACGAGCCCGCCCGCAGCTTCGACGAGGACGTCGTCGCGATGACCTCCGCCGCGGGCGCCACCCGCTGCGCCGAACTGGCCGTCGCCGAGCACCGGTCCTGGACCATGGCCGGGGTCTGCCAGGCCGGGGACGTCCTGGGCCTGATCGACGGCGATGTGGCGGTGATCGGCGCCGAGCTGGCCCCGACCGCCGAGACGGTCCTGGACCGGATGCTGGCCGCGGGCGGGGAGATGGTCACGCTGGTGCTCGGCGCGGACCTCCCGGACGAGATCGCCGAGCGGCTGGAGCGGCACGTACGGGAGGGCCACTTCGCCGTCGACACGGTCGTCTACCGGGGCGGCCAGCCCTCCGCGCCGCTGATCATAGGCGTCGAATGATCCCGGGCATGACCCGGTGAATGCCCCCGCTTGTCGGTGGCGTGGTGTGCAATGGACTGCGTGCCCGTGCTGGATGAACCCCTGAAGAAAGTCCTCGGCGGCAACACCGCGAAGGTGATGGCCGAGCACCTCGGCCTGCACACGGTCGGCGACCTGCTGCACCACTACCCGCGGCGGTACGCGGAGCGCGGCGAGCTGACGCGCCTGTCCGATCTGCCCCTGGACGAGCATGTGACCGTCGTCGCGCAGGTCGCGGACGCCCGCGTGCACAAGTTCAACAGCGGCCGGGGCCAGCGGCTGGAGGTCACCATCACCGACGGCGGCGGCCGCCTCCAGCTCGTCTTCTTCGGCAAGGGCGTCCACAAGCCGCGCGCGGAGCTGCTGCCCGGCAGCCGCGCCCTGTTCGCCGGGAAGGTCTCGGTCTTCAACCACAAGCGGCAGCTGGCGCACCCCGAGTACAAGCTGCTGCGCCCGGACAGCGGCTCGGAGGCCGTGGAGGCGTTCGCCAACCAGCTGCTGCCGCTGTATCCGGCCTGCAAGCAGATGGAGTCCTGGCAGATCCAGCAGGCCGTCGACACCGTCCTGGGCCCGGCGGGCCGGGAGGACGCCGCGCTGGCCGGGCTGATCGACCCGCTGCCCGAAAGCCTCCGCGAGGGCCGCGGCCTGGCCACGCTGCCCGATGCGCTGCGGAGCATCCACCGGCCGCGCACCAAGGCCGACATCGCCGCGGCGCGCGACCGGCTCAAGTGGGACGAGGCGTTCGTCCTGCAGGTCGCCCTCGCCCGCCGCCGCCAGGCCGACGCGACGGCGCCCGCCGCGCCCCGCAGGCCGGTGGAAGGCGGCCTGCTGGACGCCTTCGACGCCCGGCTGCCGTTCACCCTCACCGAGGGCCAGCGGAAGGTCAGCGCCGAGATCTTCGCCGACCTGGCCACCGACCACCCCATGCACCGGCTGCTCCAGGGCGAGGTCGGATCCGGCAAGGCGCAGCCGCTCGACTCCCTGGTGCTGACGCCGCGGGGCTACCGGCCGATGGGAGACATGGCCCCGGGTGACGAGGTGGTGGTGCCCTCCGGGGACCGTGCGGTCATCGACGGGGTCTTTCCTCAGGGTGAGCGCGACGTATGGCGCTTGGTCCTGTCGGACGGGACCAGTGTCGAATGCGACGACGAGCACCTGTGGATCGTGGGGACGAGCTGTGCCTGGGCTCGTGGGCAGGAGCCCAAAGTGATGTCGACCCGTGACATCAGGGGCGACCTGTTCGAGGCCAATGGGTCGCCCAAGTGGTACCTCCCCGTCGCGCAGCCGACCGACCTTGAGGACAGTACGGATCTTTCGCTCGACCCCTATTTTCTCGGCCTTCTCCTCGGGGATGGCTCGTTCCGTCACAATCTGCGACTCTCCAGCGCTGATGCCGAAATCGTCCAAGCGGCAACGGAGGCCATGGCTCCGGATTGTGGGCTCGTTCCGGTGCCCGGTTCGCGCTGCGACTACACGATCCAGATGTCCGTGCCCAAGGGGGGCACTCGGAGAAACCCGGTGATTCAAGCGCTGCGGGGCTTCGGGCTCTGGGGTGTCACGTCGCACGAGAAATTCGTTCCGGCCGCCTACAAGAACGCAACGATCAAGGATCGACTCGCGCTGCTCCAGGGTCTGATGGACACGGAAGGTACCGTGCGGTCGGACGGCCTGGACGTCTCGTACTGCTCCGCGTCGCGTCAACTGGCCGATGATGTGGCGTGGCTGGTGCGCTCCCTCGGCGGCCGCGCCAGGGTCCTGCCAAAGAGCGCGGCCTTCGTCGTCTCCGTCGCATTGCCCGACGCGTACGTGCCCTTCAGGCTGACCAGAAAGGCGGCACGCCTCCGGGGGCGGCCGAAGTACAACACCTTCCGGCGCGGAATCAGGGCCGTGGAGTACGTCGGCCGCAAACCGGTCCAGTGCATCAGCGTTGCTCACCCGAGCCATGCCTACGTCACGGACCACTTCACGGTGACCCACAACACCATGGTCGCCCTGCGCGCGATGCTCGGCGTCGTCGACGCCGGGGGACAGGCGGCGATGCTCGCGCCGACCGAGGTCCTGGCCCAGCAGCACCACCGGTCGATCACCGAGATGATGGGCGAGCTGGCCGAAGGGGGCATGCTCGGCGGCGCCGAGCAGGGCACCAAGGTCGTGCTGCTCACCGGCTCGATGGGGGCCGCCGCCCGCCGCCAGGCGCTGCTGGACCTGGTCACCGGCGAGGCCGGGATCGTGATCGGCACCCACGCCCTGATCGAGGACAAGGTCCAGTTCCACGACCTGGGCCTGGTGGTGGTCGACGAGCAGCACCGCTTCGGGGTCGAGCAGCGCGACGCCCTGCGCTCCAAGGGCAAGCAGCCCCCGCATCTGCTGGTGATGACGGCCACCCCGATTCCGCGGACCGTCGCCATGACCGTCTTCGGCGACCTGGAGACCTCCGTCCTGGACCAGCTGCCGTCCGGCCGTTCCCCGATCGCCTCCCATGTGGTGCCCGCCAAGGACAAGCCGCACTTCCTGGCCCGGGCCTGGGAGCGGGTGCGGGAGGAGGTGGCGGGCGGACACCAGGCGTATGTGGTGTGCCCGCGCATCGGAGACGAGGAGGACGAGGAGAAGGCGGCCAAGGCCGCGAAGAAGAAGACGTCCGAGGACAAGGAGAAGAGCGCCGAGGACGAGGCGGAGAAGCGCCCGCCGCTCGCGGTCCTCGACGTCGCCGGCAAGCTCGCCGCGGGCCCGCTGAGCGATCTGCGGGTGGAGGTGCTGCACGGCCGGATGGCGCCGGAGGCCAAGGACGAGGTGATGCGCCGCTTCGCCGCGGGCGGGGTGGACGTGCTGGTCGCCACGACCGTCATCGAGGTGGGCGTCAACGTGCCCAACGCCACCGCCATGGTGATCATGGACGCCGACCGGTTCGGCGTCTCCCAGCTGCACCAGCTGCGCGGCCGGGTCGGGCGGGGCTCGGCCCCGGGGCTGTGCCTGCTGGTGACCGAGATGCCCGAGGCGAGCCCCGCCCGGGTGCGGCTCGGCGCGGTCGCCGCCACGCTCGACGGCTTCGAGCTGTCCCGGATCGACCTGGAGCAGCGCCGCGAGGGCGATGTGCTCGGCCAGGCCCAGTCCGGCGTCCGCTCCTCGCTGCGGGTGCTCGCCGTCATCGACGACGAGGAGGTCATCGCCGCCGCCCGGGAGGAGGCCACCGCGATCGTCACGGCCGACCCCGAGCTGACCGGCTACCCGGAGCTGCGCACCGCGCTGGACGTCCTGCTGGACAAGGAGCGGGAGGAATTCCTCGACAAGGGATGAGCCGGCGCCGCCCCGCGGGGGTCCCGAGCGGCGCGGACGCCATATCGTGGAGGGGCGGCGGCCCGACGTACCGCCCGCCGCCGCCCCGAGCACCGCGACCACCACCGTGACGACCACCGCGAAGGACTGCCAACACCCATGACCCGCGTGATCGCCGGAGCGGCCGGCGGACGCCGCCTGGCCGTGCCGCCGGGAAACGGCACCCGACCCACCTCGGACCGGGCGCGCGAGGGCCTGTTCTCCACCTGGGAGTCGCTGCTCGGCTCGCTGAGCGGGGCCCGGGTCCTCGATCTGTACGGCGGCTCCGGCGCGGTCGGCCTGGAGGCGCTGTCCCGGGGCGCGGCCCATGTGCTGCTGGTCGAGTCGGACGCGCGCGCCGCCCGCACCATCCGGGAGAACATCCGGGTGCTGGGGCTGCCCGGCGCGGAGCTGCGGACCGCGAAGGCCGCGGTGACCGTCGGCGGCCCGCCCCCGGCCACCGGACCGTACGACGTCGTCTTCCTGGACCCGCCCTACGCCGTCACCGACGACGATCTCCGCGAGATCCTGCTCACACTCCGTGGCAAAGGCTGGCTCGCGCCCGACGCGCTGGCCACCGTGGAGCGCAGCACCAGAGGCGGGGAGTTCGGGTGGCCGGCCGGTTTCGAGGGACTGCGGTCCCGTCGCTACGGCGAGGGCACGCTTTGGTACGGTCGCGCCGCCTCGACGTGCGACAACGCGTCATGACCGGACCCGAGAGCGAGGAACTTCCGTTGCGCCGCGCCGTCTGTCCGGGGTCCTTCGACCCCGTCACCAATGGGCACCTGGACATCATCGCCCGAGCGTCCAAGCTGTACGACGTCGTCCACGTCGCCGTGATGATCAACAAGTCCAAGCAGGGGCTGTTCACGGTGGAGGAGCGGATGGATCTGCTCCGCCAAACCACCGCCGAGTACGGCAATGTCGAGGTGGAGTCCTTCCACGGGCTGCTCGTGGACTTCTGCAAGCAGCGCGACATCCCCGCCATCGTCAAGGGGCTGCGGGCCGTCAGCGACTTCGACTACGAGCTGCAGATGGCCCAGATGAACAACGGCCTGTCGGGCGTGGAGACCCTCTTCGTGCCCACCAACCCCACCTACAGCTTCCTCTCCTCCAGCCTGGTCAAGGAGGTCGCGGCCTGGGGCGGCGACATCTCGCACCTGGTGCCGCCGCTCGTCCTGGAGGCCCTGGCCGACCGGCTCCGGCGGAAGTGACCGCGGACTGAGGGCTGACGGCGCGTCAGCGGGTGTCGGGCAGGCGCCCGCTGGCCGTACAGTCGGTCCCGTCTCATCCCTTCCGACTCAGACTGCGAGCACCCAAGGTGGACGTGCAGAAGAAGCTCGACGAGATCGTGAGCGCCGTCGGCAGCGCCCGGGGAATGCCCATGTCGGCCTCGTGCGTGGTCAACCGCGCCGAGCTGCTCGCCATGCTCGAAGAGGTGCGCGCCGCGCTCCCCGACTCCCTCGCCCATGCCGAGGAGCTGATCGGCGGGCGGGACCGGATGGTGGACGACGCCCGCCAGGAGGCGACGCGGATCGTCGAGGCCGCGCACGCCGAGCGCGCCCGGCTGATCTCGGAGACCGAGGTGGCCCGCACGTCCCAGGAGGAGGCCGACCGGATCCTCGGGGAGGCCCGCCGGGAGGCCGAGGAGATCCGCGCCGAGGCCGACGACTACGTCGACAGCAAGCTCGCCAACTTCGAGGTCGTGCTGACCAAGACCATCGGTTCGGTGGACCGCGGCCGCGACAAGCTGCTCGGCCGCACGCCCGGCGGCGACGGCATGGACGACGAGCCGGAGCGCAGCGCCGATCCGCAGATCCTGCGGCAGCGCGCCGACGAGTACGTGGACACCAAGCTGGGGGCCGTCTCCGCGGTCCTCGGCAAGACCCTTGAGGCGGTCGGCCGGGGCCGGCAGAAGCTGCTCGGCTCCCGCCCGGCCGATGAGCTGGGCGCCCACATGGCGGCCCAGGACGCGACCGCCCAGGCCCTGCGGACCAGCGACGACGACTACTACGCGGAGCTGGCCCAGTCCCAGGACGCCCTCGTGCGGCCCGCCGCCGCGCAGCCGCCCGTCGTCCAGCCCGCGGCCGTCCAGCCCGCGGCGATGGATCCGGCGGCGATGGACCCCGCCGCGATGGACCCGGCGGCGGCCGACGCCGGTTACTACGCCGCCGCGGGCTACCAGCAGCAGGACGCGTACGGCTATCAGCAGCAGGGCTACGTACAACAGCCCGACCCCTACGGCCAGCAGGCCGGTTATCCGCAGCAGAACGGCTACCAGCAGCAGGACGCCTACGGCTGGCAGCAGCCCCAGGGCTACGACCCGAACGGCTACGCCCAGCAGCCCCCGCAGCAGCCCCCGTACTCCCCGCAGCAGCCGGGCGCCGCGCTCGACGAGACCAGCCTGTTCGACACGAGCATGATCGACCTCGATCAGCTGCGCCAGTACGAGCAGGGGCGCTAGAGCGGCGCCGGAACCCGATTGGGCCTGGGGCGGCCCGTCCAGTATCCTGGCTCTTCGGTCGCGCGTACGTCCGCGATCTCGGCTGCCCGCTTCAAGTCCGTGCCGGGCGGCCCGCCGCAGCGTAGAAAGCAGGAAGCCCTGAACGCCCGCCTCGACCACCGTGCCCCCCTCGTGTTCGACACACGCGAGCTGGGGCGGCGTCCTGGTGCGCTGAAGCGGGTCTCCCGCTCCGTGGCGGCCCCCAAGGACCTCGGCATCGAGGTCATCGGGGTGCGGGAGGGCGCGACCGTGGAGCTTGATCTCCGCCTTGAGTCGGTCATGGAAGGGGTGCTTGTCACAGGCACCGCCCGTGCACCGCTCACGGGGGAGTGCGTAAGGTGTCTGGAGCCGCTGGAGCGAGAGCTCGAAGCGGACTTCCAGGAGATGTACTCCTACCCCGACGCCGACGACCGGAGCCGCGAAGCGGACACCGGCGACGACGCCGAGGAGGAGGACACGCTCTTCCTCGAGGCCGACCTGTTCGACCTCGAGCCCGTGCTGCGCGACGCGGTGGTGCTGTCACTGCCGCTGCAGCCGGTGTGCCGGGAGGACTGCCCCGGGCTGTGTGCCGATTGCGGTGCGCGGCTCGCGGACGACCCGGACCACCACCACGAAGCCGTCGACATCCGTTGGGCGGCATTGCAGGGACTCGCCGAGTCCATTCAGGACGGCGAGAAGGACAACGCCCCCCGCCAGCGCGGGGATGACCCACAGGAGAAGTAGCCGTGGCTGTTCCGAAGCGGAAGATGTCGCGCAGCAACACGCGCCACCGCCGGTCGCAGTGGAAGGCTGCGGTCCCCACCCTGGTGGCGTGCGAGCGCTGCCACGAGCCGAAGCAGCAGCACATCGCGTGCCCGAGCTGCGGCACCTACAACCGCCGCCAGGTCCTCGAGGTCTGATCGGCGGGTGACAGGCTCTATGTCGGACGCCAGCACGCCGTCCCGCAAGCGCGCGGGTGAACCTCGCGGAGGTCATCAGCGCGGCGGCGATACGGTCCAGGCGGACAAGGCCTCGTCCCACACGATCCTGGAAGGGCGGCTCGGGTATCAGCTCGAGTCCGCCCTTCTGGTGCGTGCGCTGACCCATCGCTCCTTCGCGTACGAGAACGGCGGGCTGCCCACCAACGAGCGGCTGGAATTCCTCGGGGATTCGGTGCTCGGCCTGGTGGTCACCGACACGCTGTACCGCATCCACCCGGACCTGCCCGAGGGCCAGCTGGCCAAGCTGCGGGCCGCGGTGGTCAACTCGCGCGCGCTCGCCGAGGTGGGCCGGGGGCTGGACCTCGGCGCCTTCATCCGGCTCGGCCGGGGCGAAGAGGGCACCGGGGGCAGGGACAAGGCATCCATTCTCGCCGACACCCTGGAAGCGGTGATCGGCGCGGTCTATCTCGACCGGGGACTCGACGCCGCCGCCGAACTGGTGCACCGGCTCTTCGACCCACTGATCGAGAAGTCCTCGAACCTCGGCGCCGGCCTGGACTGGAAGACCAGCCTCCAGGAACTGACCGCCACCGAGGGTCTTGGGGTTCCGGAGTACCTGGTCTCCGAGACCGGGCCCGACCACGAGAAGACCTTCACGGCTGCCGCCCGCGTCGGTGGTGTCGCGTACGGCACCGGCACCGGCCGCAGCAAGAAGGAAGCCGAGCAGCAGGCGGCCGAGGCCGCCTGGCGCGCGATCCGCGCGGCCGCCGACGAGGCGCAGACGAAGGCCGAGGCCGAAGCGAAGGCCGGGGCCGAAGCGGAGGCCGGGGCCGAAGCGAAGGCCGCGGCGGAAGCCGAGGCCAAGGCGGAAGCCGGGGCCGAGGCGGAGGCAGCGGCCGGGGCCGAGGCGGTCGCCGAAGGCGCCGAGGCCACGAGCGCCCCGGTCGCGGACTCGGCGACCACCACCCGATAGGCACCGTCCCGGCCCCGGTCACCGACCGGGGCCGGAGTGCCGGTGATCCCTCCTTCAGGAGACACGTTGCCCGAGCTGCCCGAGGTCGAGGTGGTCCGACGCGGTCTGGAGCGCTGGATCAGCGATCGCACGGTCGCCGAGGTCCAGGTGCTGCATCCCCGCGCGGTGCGCCGCCACATCGGCGGCGCGGAGGACTTCGCGGCCCGCCTCAAGGGCCGCCGCACCGGGGCGGTCCGCCGCCGCGGCAAGTATCTGTGGCTGCCGTTCGAGGACACCGCCGAAGCGGTGCTCGCCCACCTCGGCATGAGCGGCCAGCTGCTGGTCCAGCCCGGCGACGCCCCGGACGAGAAGCACCTGCGCATCCGGGTCCGGTTCGCCGACGACCTGGGCACCGAGCTGCGCTTCGTCGACCAGCGCACCTTCGGCGGGCTCTCGCTGCACGGCTCCGTCCCCGGCGACCTGGAGGGGCTGCCGGACGCCATCGCGCACATCGCCCGCGACCCGCTGGACCCCGCCTTCGACGAGGCGGCCTTCCACCTCGCGCTGCGCCGCCGCCGTACGACCGTCAAGCGCGCCCTGCTCGACCAGTCGCTGATCAGCGGCGTCGGCAACATCTACGCCGACGAGGCGCTGTGGCGCGCCCGGCTGCACTACGACCGGCCGACCGCCACCCTCACCCGGCCGCGCTCCACCGAACTCCTCGGCCATGTGCGGGATGTCATGAGCGCGGCGCTGGCCGTGGGCGGCACCAGCTTCGACAGCCTCTACGTCAATGTGAACGGCGAGTCGGGGTACTTCGAGCGCTCCCTCGACGCGTACGGCCGGGAGGACGAGCCGTGCCGCCGCTGCGGCACCGCCATGCGCCGCCGCCCCTGGATGAACCGCTCCAGCTACTTCTGCCCGCGCTGTCAGCGCCCGCCGCGTCCGGCCGGGGCCTCGGCATTCTCGGCGCGCCGCCCGTCGTAAGCCTCCCGGGCGCTCAGCACCTCCGGCATCCGCTCCTCGACCAGGCCGATCAGCGACAGCAGCCGCTCGGCGACCGCGTGCCCCAGCGGGGTGAGCCGGTAGTCCACGCGCGGCGGATTGACCGGCTGGGCCTCGCGGTGCACCAGGCCGTCCCGCTCCAGCGCGTGCAGCGTCTGGGACAGCATCTTCTCGCTGACCCCGTCGACCCGGCGCCGCAGCTCGTTGAAGCGGCAGCCGCTCTCGTGCAGCGCGGTCAGGGTGAGGCCGCCCCACTTGCCGGTGACGTGCTCCAGCGTGGCGCGGGACGGACAGGCGCGCGCGAACACGTCGAAGGCCTCGTCCTCGGCGGCGTCCGCCTCCGGACGGCTCCCGGCGGTGCGTTCACATTCCATGCACATACCATACGCGCAGCGCTCTCCCATGGGTCGCGCTGTCGTCCGGTAAGCGGGCATGACGGGGCGGCCCGGTGTGCGTGACGCGTGACGCCCGGGCCGCCCGTTCGCCGTTCTAGTAGCCGAAGTCCTGGGTCCACCAGGGGCCGTCGTCGCCGAAGTGCGCGCCGACGCCGAGTGTCTTGTACTGGCAGTTGAGGATGTTCGCCCGGTGGTCGGGGCTGTCCATCCACGAGTCCATCACGGCCTGCGCGGTGGTCTGGCCGCGGCCGATGTTCTCCCCGCCCAGGTCCAGGATGCCCGCGAGCTTGGCGCGCTCCCAGGGGTCCTGGCCGTCCGGGTCGAGGTGGTCGAAGAAGTCGCGTATCGCCATGTCGTCGGCGAAGTCCTGCGCCAGCTGGGCGAGTTTCGGGTCCTCGGTCACCGGTTGGCAGCCGACCGTGGCCCGCTCCTGGTTCACCAGGGCGATGACCGCCTTCTCGGCCGCCGCCGCCCGGTCGGGCTTCTCCGGCGGGAGGCTGGGCACCGGATCCGTCGTGGGCGTACGGGACGGAGGGGTCGAGTCCGAGCCCCCGCCGTCCGAAGGGCCGCCGGGTTTGCTGCCGGACGGGGAGCTGGGGCGCTCGTCCGAGGGCGTCGTGGACGGCGTTCCGGCGGGCTTCGAGGGGGTCGCGGAGGGGGGCGTGGACGGCGCCTGCGGGGTGCCGTCGCCGGGGCTCGGCGACGTCCCCGCGCCGCCCGCCGGTAAGCCGGTCCCCGGGTCCTGGGTGTCCGGGCCGGTGCCGGGCGACCCGCCGGCCTGCACCTGCTGCCCGGCGGGCTCGCTGCCGCCGAGACCGGCGGGGCCCGGGACCAACCCGGAGGCCATGGCCACGGCGCTCACCGCGACCGCGGCGGACACACTCAACAGCCCGGTCCTCACCGGTGCGAGAGGGCTACGGCGCGGTCCCCGGTGGCGGCCGGCGCCCACCACGGGCGGCGTCGCGGTTCCGGGGGCAGATCGTCGATGGCGGCCCATCTCCTGCCTTCCTTGTGCACGAGAGCGTCAAATGTGTGGCTCGTGTGGTCAACTCATGTGTCACTCGTGTGAGTGAGTCTCGCTGAGCCGGGACTGTACGCCATGCGGCAGGAGGTGGATGTGCCGAGGCGCCAATTAGCCGGTTAGCGTGCAGACATGAACGACAACGTGCGCCTCACCGCGTGGGTCCGCGGCCGTGTCCAGGGCGTCGGCTTCCGGTGGTTCACCCGGGCCAACGCGCTGCGCATCGGAGGCCTCGCCGGATTCGCCTCCAACCTCTCCGACGGCCGCGTCCAGGTCGTCGCGGAGGGTCCGCGCGCGGGGTGCGAACAGCTGCTCGACTGGTTGCGGGAGGGCGACACGCCCGGGCGGGTCGACGGTGTCACCGAGATCTGGGACACACCGCGCGGCGGCTACGACAGCTTCGAGATCCGCTGAGGGAGCCCCCCGGGGACCCTCGTTCGGCCCTCTTCGGGCACCGCGCTGACCACGCCTTCCGTGCGCGCTGTGAGCAGAAACCGGCTGATGGTTGCGAATGTCGCCGCTCCGTGGAAGGCTGCGGAGCGTAGGAAGATCCCCAACCGCTACGGGCCCTCTGGAGAGCGGGCGGCGCAGCTGCCGCCCCCATGCGCTCTCGGCCCTCGCGGTGCCGGCGGCATGTGATCGTGTTGACCCTCAAACCAATTGGTGAGACTCTGGAAGTCCCCGCGCACCTTAACTTGTCCGCCACCTCAGCACGGCAATATCGGCGGACATCGCGGGTGCGAAATCCCTCACGACCCACCACCGCTTCGGTCGGTCACTCAGTGTGGAGGACCATCCATCATGGCAAAGGCGCTTCTCGGTTACGTCGGCGGCTCCGACCCCCGAGTCCTCGCCGAGATGCGACGGCTTCAGCAGCGCGTTCAGGATCTTGAATCCGAGCTGGTTCGGATTCAGGCCGAAAACGACGCGCTGTCCGCCGCCGCTCGTCACGGCGACTCGCTGCTCGAAAGCATCGACGTATCCCAGGCGGAGCCTGCGCTCGCCTGACCCCAGCCCTCGGGCCGGTCGGGCTGAACCGTCAGCCGCTTGAGAATCTTCAAGGGACGCCTCGGCGTCCCTTCGTCGTTCCCCCGCGTTCTTCCGGCTTTCCCTTACCGACTGATGTGCCCCTCCCCCTCACCGGTGAAACCGATCTTTGAGGAAAGCGGGAAAAAGCCGGGGCGGGCCCGCGGCGCCCCGCGCGCGGGACGATGCCGGACGGGGCCCGGAAGGTAGAGTCCAACGGCGTGCACCTGAAGAGCCTGACCCTACGAGGCTTCAAGTCCTTCGCCTCCGCCACGACGCTCCGCTTCGAGCCGGGTATCACCTGCGTCGTCGGCCCCAACGGGTCGGGCAAGTCCAACGTCGTGGACGCACTCTCCTGGGTCATGGGCGAACAGGGCGCCAAGTCGCTGCGCGGCGGCAAGATGGAGGACGTCATCTTCGCCGGGACCACCGGCCGTCCCCCGCTCGGCCGCGCCGAGGTCTCCCTCACCATCGACAACGCCGATGGCGCGCTGCCGATCGACTACGCCGAAGTCACCATCACGCGGATCATGTTCCGCAACGGCGGCAGCGAGTACCAGCTCAACGGCGACACCTGCCGGCTGCTGGACATCCAGGAACTGCTGTCCGACTCCGGCATCGGCCGTGAGATGCACGTCATCGTCGGCCAGGGCCAGCTCGACGGCGTCCTGCACGCCGACCCGACCGGCCGCCGCGCCTTCATCGAGGAGGCCGCGGGCGTCCTCAAGCACCGCAGGCGCAAGGAGAAGGCACTGCGGAAGCTGGACGCGATGCAGGCCAACCTCGCCCGCGTCCAGGACCTCACCGACGAGCTGCGCCGCCAGCTCAAGCCCCTCGGCCGCCAGGCCGCCGTCGCCCGCCGCGCCGCCGTCATCCAGGCCGACCTGCGCGACGCCCGGCTGCGGCTGCTCGCCGACGACCTGGTCACCCTGCGCGAGGCGCTGCGCGCCGAGGTCGCCGACGAGGCGGAGCTGAAGAAGCGCAAGGAGGCCACGGAGGCCGAGCTGCGCACCGCCCAGCAGCGCGAGGCCGTCCTCGAGGAACAGGTGCGGCAGCTCGCACCACGGCTGCGTGACGCCCAGCAGACCTGGTACGAGCTGTCCCAGCTCGCCGAGCGGGTGCGCGGCACGATCAGCCTGGCCGACGCCCGGGTCAAGAGCGCCACCACCGCCCCCGCCGAGGAGCGGCGCGGCCGCGACCCGGAGGACATGGAGCGCGAGGCGGCCCGCATCCGGGAGCAGGAGGCCGAGCTGGAAGCCGCCCTGGAGGCGGCCGGCCGCGCCCTGGACGACACCGTCGCGCACCGGGCGGAACTCGAACGGAGCCTGGCGCAGGAGGAGCGCCGGCTGAAGGACGTGGCCCGCGCCATCGCCGACCGCCGCGAAGGGCTCGCCCGGCTGCAGGGCCAGGTCAACGCCGCCCGCGGCCGGGCCGCTTCGGCCCGCGCCGAGATCGAACGGCTGGCCGCCGCCCGCGACGAGGCCCAGGCCCGGGCCACCGCCGCGCAGGAGGAGTACGAACAGCTCAAGGCCGAGGTCGACGGACTCGACGCGGACGACGCGGAACTGGCGGAACGCCACGAGGCCGCCAAGCGGGAGCTGGCCGAGGCGGAGACGGCGCTGGGCGCGGCCCGCGAGGCCGTCACCGCCGCCGAACGCGACCGCGCCGCGACCGCCGCCCGCCATGACGCCCTGGCGCTCGGCCTGCGCCGCAAGGACGGCACCGGCGCGCTGATGGCCGCGGCCGACCGCCTCACCGGCCTCCTCGGCCCGGCCGCCGAACTGCTCACCGTCAGCCCCGGCTTCGAGGTCCCGGTCGCCGCGGCCCTGGGCGCCGCCGCCGACGCGCTCGCCGTCACCGACCCCGCGGCCGCCGCCGAGGCGATCCGCCTCCTGCGCACCGAGGACGCGGGCCGCGCCACCCTCCTCCCGACCCGCACCCTCGGCGGCCCGGCACCCGCCGATTCCCGTGAGCGCGCGGAGAACACCGCCGCCGTGCCCGGATCGCGGTCCCCGGCCGCCGCCACACCGGACGAGCCGGGCGTCGGGGACGAGCAGGCTACGGACCACGGCGCGGCCGTGGTCCCGGCTACGCGGGCACCCGCCGCCGACGCGGCCTCCGCCGCTGCCGGTGCGGCCACCGGCGTTCCCACGGCCGCGCACGCGGCGGGGGCGGAAGCGGACGGCGGCGCGGAACCCGGGCCGCACCCCGCCCCGGGGGCGGGCACCAGCGGCTCCGGCGCGGCAGGGGCGGCCGGTGCAGCCGGTGCGCGGCCCGCTCATGCCGTCGTGGCCGCCGCCGAGGGAGCGAGCCCGGGGGAGGCGCCGGTGCGGGTGCCGCGGCCCGCCGGGGGGCCGCCGCGGGTGGCGGCACTGGTGGACGGGCCCGCCGGGCTGGTGGGGGCCGTGCGACGGCTGCTGGAGGGGATCGTCGCGGTCGGGACGCTGGAGGAGGCCGAGGAAGTCGTCCGGGCGCACCCCGAGTTGACCGCGGTGACCGCCGACGGCGATCTGCTCGGGGCGCACTTCGCGCAGGGCGGGTCCGCCGGGGCGCCCAGTCTGCTGGAGGTGCAGGCGTCGGTCGACGAGGCGGCGGCGGAGCTGGAGGAGCTGGCCGTACGGTGCGAGGAGCTGGCCGGGGCGCAGCGCGCGGCGAAGGAGCGGCGTGCCGAGTGCGCGGCGCTGGTGGACGAGCTGGCGGCCCGGCGCAGCGCGGCGGACCGGGAGAAGTCGCAGGTCGCGCAGTCCCTCGGCCGGCTGTCCGGGCAGGCGCGGGGCGCGGCGGGGGAGGCGGAGCGGTCGGCCGCGGCCGCCGCCCGGGCCGAGGAGGCGCTGGAGAAGGCGACCGAGGAGGCCGAGGAGCTGGCGGAGCGGCTGGCGGTGGCCGAGGAGCAGCCGGGGGAGGAGGAGCCGGACACCTCCGTACGGGACCGGCTCGCCGCGGACGGCGCCAACGCCCGGCAGACCGAGATGGAGGCGCGGCTCCAGGCCCGTACCCATGAGGAGCGCGTGAAGGGGCTCGCGGGGCGGGCCGACGCGCTCGACCGGGGCGCGCGCGCCGAGCGCGAGGCGCGGGCGCGCGCCGAACAGCGGCGCGCCCGGTTGCGCCACGAGGCCCGGATGGCGTCGGCGGTGGCGGACGGTACCCGGCAGCTGCTCGCGCATGTGGAGGTGTCGCTCGTACGGGCCGCCGAGGAGCGGGACGCGGCCGAGCGCGCCAAGGCGGCGCGCGAACGCGAGCTGGAGGCCGCCCGCGGCCGGGGCCGTGACCTCAAGGGCGAGCTGGACAAGCTGACGGACTCGGTGCACCGGGGCGAGGTGCTGGGCGCCGAGAAGCGGATGCGGATCGAGCAGCTGGAGTCGAAGGCGCTGGAGGAGCTGGGCGTGGAGCCCGCCGGGCTGATCGCCGAGTACGGCCCCGACCAGCTCGTACCGCCGTCCCCGCCCGCCGAGGGCGAGGAGCTTCCGGAGGATCCTGAGCACCCGCGCAACCGGCCGGTGGCTTACGTCCGGGCGCAGCAGGAGAAGCGGCTGAAGGCCGCCGAGCGGGCGTACCAGCAGCTGGGCAAGGTCAATCCGCTGGCGCTGGAGGAATTCGCGGCGCTGGAGGAGCGGCATCAGTTCCTGAGCGAGCAGCTGGAGGACCTGAAGAAGACGCGGGCGGATCTCCTCCAGGTGGTCAAGGAGGTCGACGAGCGGGTCGAGCAGGTGTTCACGGAGGCGTACCGGGATACCGCGCGCGAGTTCGAGGGCGTCTTCTCGCGGCTCTTCCCGGGCGGTGAGGGGCGGCTGGTGCTCACCGACCCGGACAACATGCTGACCACGGGCGTGGACGTGGAGGCGCGGCCGCCGGGCAAGAAGGTCAAGCGGCTGTCCCTGCTGTCCGGTGGGGAGCGTTCGCTGACGGCCGTGGCGCTGCTGGTGTCGATCTTCAAGGCGCGGCCGAGTCCGTTCTATGTGATGGATGAGGTCGAGGCGGCGCTGGACGACACCAATCTGCAGCGGCTGATCCGGATCATGGAGGAGTTGCAGGAATCGTCCCAGCTGATCGTGATCACTCACCAGAAGCGGACGATGGAGGTCGCGGACGCGCTGTACGGCGTCTCGATGCAGGGCGACGGAGTGTCAAAGGTCATCAGTCAACGCCTGCGGTGACCGCTTCAATACTTGAAGTCAATGGCGCAAAGGGTGCAGCGTAACTTCTTGGCCACCACCTATTGACTTCGAAACTTGAAGGAATAGTCTCTGCAACGTCGCTTTTACCTTTAAGTGGTGGCCGACCCCCCACGGCTCCGCCTCCACCGTCAAGGGTCTGCCCCCCACGTCCGGCAGCGTTGCCGGACGGGCCACAGGAGTTCACGTTGACCACCACCGCGCAGGCACAGGGGTCCGAAGGCCGTAAGGCCCGGCCGGACCATCTCGGCCATGTCATCTTCATCACCGCGGCCGCCGCGATGGGCGGCTTTCTCTTCGGCTACGACAGCTCGGTGATCAACGGAGCGGTCGAAGCCATCCGCGACCGGTACGACATCGGGTCCGCGGCCCTCGCCCAGGTCGTCGCCATCGCGCTGATCGGCTCGGCGATCGGGGCGGCCACCGCCGGCCGGATAGCCGACCGGATCGGCCGGATCCGCGTCATGCAGATCGCCGCCCTGCTGTTCACCGTGAGCGCGGTCGGCTCGGCCCTGCCCTTCGCCCTGTGGGACCTGGCCATGTGGCGGGTGCTCGGCGGCATCGGCATCGGCATGGCGTCGGTGATCGGCCCGGCCTACATCGCCGAGGTCGCCCCGCCCGCGTACCGTGGCCGGCTCGCCTCCTTCCAGCAGGCCGCGATCGTCATCGGCATCGCCGTCTCCCAGCTCGTCAACTGGGGCATCCTCAACGCCGCCGACGGTGACCAGCGCGGCACGATCGGCGGTATCGAGGCCTGGCAGTGGATGCTCGGAGTGATGGTCATCCCGGCCGTCCTGTACGGGCTGCTGTCCTTCGCCATCCCCGAGTCCCCCCGCTTCCTGATCTCGGTCGGCCGGACCGACCGCGCCAAGGAGGTCCTGGCCGAGGTCGAGGGCAAGGCCGTCGACCTGGACGTCCGGGTCGGCGAGATCGAGCAGGCGATGCGCAGCGAGCACAAGTCGACCTTCAAGGACCTGATGGGCGGCCGGTTCGGGCTGCTGCCGGTGGTCTGGATCGGTATCGGTCTTTCGGTCTTCCAGCAGCTCGTCGGCATCAACGTGGCCTTCTACTACTCCTCGACGCTGTGGCAGTCCGTCGGCGTCGACCCGAGCAGCTCGTTCTTCTACTCCTTCACCACGTCGATCATCAACATCCTCGGCACCGTGATCGCGATGATCTTCGTCGACAAGATCGGGCGTAAGCCGCTCGCCCTCATCGGCTCGGCCGGTATGGCGATCTCGCTCGCGCTGGTGGCCTGGGCGTTCTCCGCGGACCTGGTGGACGGCAAGCTTCCGCACGGCCAGGGCGTCGTGGCGCTGGTCGCGGCCCACGCCTTCGTGCTCTTCTTCGCGCTCTCCTGGGGCGTGGTCGTCTGGGTCCTGCTCGGCGAGATGTTCCCGAACAGGCTCCGCGCCGCCGCCCTCGGCGTCGCCGCCTCCGCCCAGTGGATCGCCAACTGGGCCATCACCGCCAGCTTCCCGAGCCTGTCGGACTGGAACCTGTCGGGCACCTACGTCATATACACGGCCTTCGCCGTGCTCTCGATCCCGTTCATCCTCAAGTGGGTGCCGGAGACCAAGGGCAAGGCGTTGGAGGAGATGGGCTAACCCCCCGCCGCCCACTTCTCACCCAAGAGAACTGCCCCGCCTCACTCCTTGAGGCGGGGCAGCACTCGTTCCGCGAACAGCCGCAAGCACCGCCGACCCTCCTCGACCGGCATCCCGCCGCACAGCGGATGCAGCACCAGGCTCGTCTGATCGCCACCCTGCCGCGCGTACGCCACGCACTCCTCGGGCGTGACGATCCGGTAGACACCCTCGCGGCGCAGCGTCTCCACGTCCGCGGCGTGCGAGCGGACCGCCGAGCGCACCGTGCCCGACTGCCACGACGCGTAGGTGCGGGCCTCGTGCAGCAGATGCGTCCCGTACAGCGCCCAGGCCCGGTCCGGGTCCTCGGCGACGTGCAGCAGCGGGGTGACCGCGGGCGGCATCAGGCACCAGCCCTCGGTGCCGTACTCCATCCGCCGCGCGTGGTAGTACCCCTCCAGCTCCGGCAGGTGGGCGCTGGGGAAGAACGGCAGGCCCAGCCGGGCCGCGCGGCGGGCCGCTGCCTTCGAGCTGCCGCCGACCAGCAGCAGCGGATGCGGCTGGGTGTACGGGCGCGGGGTGACCCGCACCGTACGGCCCCGGTACGCGAACGGCTCGCCCGTCCACGCCGCGAGCAGCGTCTCCAGCGCCTCGTCCTGCAGCGCGCCGCGCCCCTGCCAGTCCCGGCCGAGCGCCGCGTACTCCTCGGGCCGGTAGCCGATCCCGGCCACCGTGACCAGCCGGCCGCCGCTCGCCAGATCGAGCACCGCGATGTCCTCGGCCAGCCGCAGCGGGTCGTACAGCGGTGTGATCAGCGCGGAGACGGTCACCGTGATCCGGCGGGTGGCACCGAGCACCGTGCCCGCGAAGACCAGCGGCGCGGGCAGCCAGCCGTTCGCCGCCCCGTGGTGCTCCTCGGTCTGGATGGTGGAGACGCCCACCTCGTCGGCGTAGGCGGCCATCTCGACGGCGGCGCGGTAGCGCTCGGCCAGGACACGCGGCGTGGCGGCGGGATCGACGAGGTTGAGGCGTACGACCGTGACGGCCATGGCGGGAGTCCCCCTTCGTCGCGGAACGGGCGGGAGCGGGCCACCGGACCGTATCTGACGCATCGTCAAATGGCTACGGCGAGGCGCCGGGCGAAACGCGCCGGGCGGAGCCGGGGCGGATGACTCATGCGCCTGGGACGCGGGGCGGGGGATCGTCATCCTGGGCCCGGCGAGCCGGGCCCGACACCGCACCATCACCCGAGGAGGGGCGCATGATGATCAGCACGGGGGAGACGCTCATCACCACATCCGACATCGACGACCTGGTCGGCCGGGTCCGGCTGGGCGCGGGCGACACCCGGGAACTGGAGGCCGCGAAGGACGCGCTCTTCGCGGGCGGACTCACCCCCGCCGAGGCACAGCGCATCCGCCAGCGGCTGATGGTCACCGCGCTGCGCCACGGCGGCGACCTCCTCGCCAAGGTGCTCGGCCGCCTCACCCCGCGCGAGACCGCCATGGTGCGCCGCTACGCCCACCGGCTCGCCAACTACCTGGACACGCTGGACATCTGGGCCGCCCAGCCCGTCATGCTCGCCCTGATGCGCTTCGGAATCCCCTACGACGAGGCCGAATCGATCGCCGTCGCCGTCCTCTTCCAGGTGTGGTGAACCGGACCTGGTGAACCGGAAAGGATGAACGCGCCACCGGAACGCGGGTGCGGGCGGGTCACCGGTTCGAGTGGGGCATGGCGTCCCCGCTGTTCAGAGCCGTGATGCGGGGTAAGGCTCGGGCGAGTACCAGGAGGTTGAAGATGAGACTTTCCCGAATCCGCGCGACCACGGCGCTCGGCCTGCTCGCGGGGACCGTCATGTGGACCGCCAGTGCCTCCCCCGCCACCGCGTCCGGAGGCGGCTGGCGGGAGGAAGGACACTTCGACACCCAGGGCGCCTGCCGGAAGGCCGGGCAGACCGGGGTGGAGAAGAGCAAGTGGGACGAGTACAAATGCCGCCCCGGCCGCAGCGCCAACTACGTGACGCTGTGGGTCCGGGGCGGCGGCGCGCGGTTCGCCGGCCCGACCGCCGGCTGACATGCGGCACGCCCTTCCGAAAGACCGTGCCGTGCAGGCGGCGGGCGGGGTGTCGGCGCTGTTCGTCGTGGTGCTGGCCGGCTGGCTCGCCGGTCTGCTGCGGGTCAACGACCAGTGGCTCGCCCTGTCCTCCACCCGCCTGCGCGGCACCACGGTCCTGACCTCGGTCGCCGTGGGCGTCCCGGTGCTCGGCGTCGGCGTCCTGCTGCTCGCCGAGCGGTCCGCCCGGCGCTACGGCGGAGTGCTGCTGGTGGCGGGTGCCCTGTGGCTGCTGCCCTCGGCCGTCGCCGACCTGCTGGGGCCCGCCGGTCTCGGACCGGCCGGGGCTGCCGTGTCGCTGCTGCTCGCCGTGGCCGGCATGGTCTGCCGCCCGCTGACCGTCCTGCTGCTGCCCCTGTGGCTCTTCCCCCGCGGCGCCAGACGGCGCCGGCCCTGGTGGGCCATGAGCGCGGCCGCCTCCGCCTACTGGCTCGGATACGCCGCGCTGTGGCTCATCAGCGAGCCGCGGGTCGGCGCGGTCACCAACCCCGCCTTCCACACCACGGGCGGCCAATGGGCCTTCGACCACCTCGACACCTACGCGGAGGCGGAACCCTGGGTGCTGCGCACCGTGGCCGTCGCCGTCACGACCGCCCTGGGCTGCCGTGCCGCCGTCACCACCGGCGCCGAGCGGCGCGACTGGGCCCTGCTGGCCGCCGCCTACCCGGCCTGCGTCTCCCTCCTGCTCTCGGAGTGGGGCGAGGGCATGCCCACCATCGCGGCCCGCACCCTCGGCAGCGCGGTCTGGGCGGCCGCCATCTGCCTGGGCGTCGCCCGCACCGGGATCTGGCGGCTCGACCGCTCCACCAGCCACCGGCTCGCCCGCGCCTTCGTCCTCACCTCGCTCGCGGCCGTCGTCGTCTGCGCCGCCGTCGCCGTGCAGGCCGGACTCCCCTCCGTGCGCAACGGGACCACCGTCACCGCCGTCGGCGGCGCCCTGCTGCTGGGCTGGGCCGTGCGGCCTGCCGCACGCTGGCTCACCCTCCGCGTCGAGCGCGCCTTCTACGGGCCCCGGGCCCGGCCGCACGAGGCCGTCAGCGCCCTGGCCGTACGCCTCCAGCAGGCCCCGCACCCCGGCGAGGTGCCCCAGCAGATCTGCCGCAGCGCGGTGGAGGACCTCGGCGTCTCCGGCGCGGCCGTCAGCGTCGACACCCGGGCCGGGCCCCGCCGGCTGGCCGCCGCCGGGGCGCCGCTCACCGGCCGCGTCCAGACCTACCCACTGCGCCACCACGGCCGCACCGTCGGCCGCCTGGAAGTCTCCCGGGACCGCTCCGGCACCCCCGCCGAGCGCGACAGCGGGCTGCTGTCCCTCCTCGCCGACCAGGCCGCCCCCGCGCTCGCCGCGCTGCGGCTGGCCGAGGAGGCCCAGGCCGCCCGTGAGCGGCTGGTGCTCGCCCGCGAACAGGAGCGGCGCCGGCTGCGCCGGGAGATCCACGACGGCCTCGGGCCCCAACTCGCCGCCGTGCGGCTGCGCCTGGACATCGCCCAGACCTCCTGCCCGCCCGGACACCCGGCCCGCGTCCAGCTCTGCGAGGCCGCCGAAACGCTCGCCGAGGCCCTCGTCGAGGTGCGCCGCATCACCGCCGGGCTCGCCCCGGCCGCCCTCGCCGAGCGCGGTCTCGCCGGTGCGGTGCGGGACCTGGCGCGGCGGCTGGGCGTGGACGGGTTGCGGGTGAGCGTGGCCAGTCGGCCCGCCGTGCTGCCCCCGCTGTCGCCGGGCGTCGAGACCGCGGCGTACCGGATCGCGGCCGAGTCGCTCACCAACGCCGTACGACACGCCCGGGCGCGCCAGGTCCGGGTCGAACTGGCCACGGACCCCGACACCTTCGAAACCCTCGACATCACGATCACCGACGACGGCAGCGGACTGCCGGAGACCGCGGTGCGCGGCGTGGGGCTGGCCTCGGTCCGGGAGCGGGCCGAGGAGATCGGCGGCTCCTGCTCGGTCACCGGCTCCGCGACCGGCACCGTGGTGCACGCGGTGCTGCCGCTCACCGGCCCGGGGGAGCCCGGGGAGCACGACGACCCGGAAGAACACCTGGAGCACACCGGATGCAGGTCCTGTACGACGCTCATCACGCAGGCCAAGCCCAGGGAGAGGACGCCCGCCCCGTGACCGCGCCGGTGGGCGCCGCGCAGTGGCGGGTCCTGCTCGTCGACGACCATCCCCTCTTCCGCGAGGGACTGGCCGCGGCCCTCAACCTGGACGACGCCTTCACCGTCGTCGGCCAGGCGGCCCGCGCCGACGAGGCGGTCGCCGAGGCCGGGCGCGCCGCACCCGATCTGGTGGTCATGGATCTCGGACTGCCCGGCCGGTCCGGTCTGGAGGCCACCCGGCGGATCCTGTGCGCCCGCCCCGAGGCGCGGGTGATGGTCATGACGATGTCCGAGGACGACGACAGCCTGCTGGCCGCCGTGCGCGCCGGCGCCCGCGGCTATCTCCTCAAGGGCGCCGGCCGGGACGAGATCCTGCGCGCCCTGCACACCGTGGTGCGCGGCGGCGCCGTCTTCAGCCCGCGCATGGCGGAGCGGCTCGGGGCGCTGCTGGGCGCCTCCGGCGCGGCGTCGGCCAAGGAGGCGTTCCCGACCCTCACCGCGCGCGAACGGGAGGTGCTGGACCTGCTCGCGGGCGGGCTCGGCTACCGTCAGATCGCCCAGCGGCTGGTGGTCACGGACAAGACCGTGCGCAACCACGTGGGCTCGATCTTCGCCAAGCTCCAGGTGCACGACCGGGCCCAGGCGATCGTCCGGGCCCGCGAAGCCGGGCTCGGAGGCGAATGACTCGCTCCGCCGTGTGTCTGATACTGGGTGGGTTATGGAATTCGTCATCCTTGCTGTAGTCATCGCTGTGGTCGCGCTCGCCGCGATCAGCGGGCTCGTGATCAGCAGCCGCAAGAAGAAGCGGCTGCCCCCGGCACCGCCGAGCAGCCCGTCCGTCACCGCGCCGCCCGCCGAACCGCACGTCGGCGAGGAGGCCGAGACCCCGCGCGAGGAACCGCGCAGAACCATCGAAGAGGTGGACCTGCCCGGCGCCCAGGCGCCGGCCGCGCCCGCCGAGGCCGTCCCCGCCGAGCCGGAGGCCCCGCCGGTCGAGGTTCCGGAGCCGACCGCCGGCCGGCTGGTCCGGCTGCGCGCCCGGCTGTCCCGGTCCCAGACGACCCTGGGCAAGGGACTGCTGACGCTGCTGTCCCGTGAGCACCTCGACGACGACACGTGGGAGGAGATCGAGGACACCCTGCTGACCGCCGACGTCGGCGTCGCACCGACCCAGGAGCTGGTCGAGCGGCTGCGCGAGCGGGTCAAGGTGCTCGGCACCCGTACCCCCGACGAGCTGCGGGGGCTGCTGCGCGAGGAGCTGCTGAACCTCGTCGGCACCGAGGCCGACCGCGCCGTGCACACCGAGAGCGGGGTGGGGGCGAACGGCGAGGAGAAGCCGGGCGTCGTCATGGTCGTCGGGGTCAACGGCACCGGGAAGACCACCACCACCGGCAAGCTCGCCCGCGTCCTGGTGGCCGACGGCAAGTCGGTCGTGCTGGGCGCGGCGGACACCTTCCGGGCGGCCGCCGCCGATCAGCTGCAGACCTGGGGCGAGCGCGTCGGCGCCCGTACGGTCCGCGGCCCCGAGGGCGGCGACCCGGCGTCGGTCGGCTTCGACGCGGTGAAGGAGGGCATCGCCGAGTCCGCGGACGTCGTCCTCATCGACACCGCCGGGCGGCTGCACACCAAGACCGGCCTGATGGACGAGCTGGGCAAGGTCAAGCGGGTCGTGGAGAAGCACGGCACGGTGGACGAGGTGCTGCTCGTGCTCGACGCCACCACCGGCCAGAACGGGCTGGTGCAGGCGCGGGTCTTCCGCGAGGTGGTGGACATCACCGGCATCGTGCTCACCAAGCTGGACGGCACCGCCAAGGGCGGCATCGTGGTCGCGGTCCAGCGGGAGCTGGGCGTACCGGTCAAGCTGATCGGGCTGGGCGAGGGCGCGGACGATCTCGCGCCGTTCGAGCCGGAGGCGTTCGTCGACGCGCTGATCGGCGACTGACCTCGCCGGACCCCGCGGTCCCTCATCGCCGGACGGGCTTGAATCCATGGTGGATTCAAGCCCGTCCGGCGTTTCGAGCCCGCCTGGCATGCGGGCAGGGCGTGTCAGACGGCCCCGGCCCGGTGGCTCGCGTAGGCGAGGGTGCCCAGCACCAGCCGGGCGTGCGGCGGCCTGCCCGCCGTGTCGAGGGTCGGCGGGCGCAGCCAGCGCACCGGCCCCAGGCCCCCGAGGTCGGAGGGCGGCGCGGTGATGTGGTCGCCCTTCCCCAGGCAGCGCAGATCGAGGTCGGCGTCGTCCCAGCCCATGCGGTAGAGCAGCTCGGGGAGTTCGGCCTCGGTCCCCGGCGCGACGAAGAACTGGGCGCGCCCGTGCGGGGTGACGGCCACCGGGCCCAGCGGCAGGCCCATCCGCTCCAGCCGCACCAGGGCGTGCCGCCCCGCGTACTCGGCCACCTCCAGGACGTCGAACGACCGGCCCACGGGCAGCAGGACGGCCGCGCCCGGGACCTCCTCCCACGCCGCCGCGGCCGCGTCCAGCGTGGCGCCCGCGGGCACGCCGGGCGCGAAGCCGAGCGGATGGGCGCCGGGGGCGGGACAGTCGGCCGCACCGCAGGAGCATTCGTTTCTGCTGCCGCCCGTGCCGCGCGTGGCCCGGGCGCCCGGCACCACGTCCCAGCCCCACAGCCCGGTGTACTCCGCCACCGTGGTGGACTCGGACGCACGGCCCCGGCGCCGTGAGCCGGACCGCATCTCCCGGATGCCGCCGATCGTGAAGCCCATGCCCCCTCCAACGGGTCGCGCTCTCGATGGTTACGAGCTGGAGCGCACTCATAACACTCCGTCGCCGATGTGGGGCGACGGGCGGTGTGTCGCGGTGTCACGGGTGGTGCGGAACGGCGCATGCGCCCCGCTGTGCACCTCTTCGCGTTCTTCCGGTCGCCCCGTGTCAAGTGAATCGTGTGAATCCGCGATGGGGTTCATTCGAAGGGGTGGCGAATGGTGGCGTTTTCCCGGTCCGCCTCGCGAAGGGCGTGATCGTAGGATTACTTTCGGTGCACGATCCCCGTTGCCGAGCCTGGCCCGGTCGCGGTCCGGTACTTGCCACTGGCAAGGGCCGGTTCCCGCGGCGGACGGTTGATGCGCCGCATGGCGGGGACAACTGACCGTGACAGAGGGCATTCTGGTGGCGGTCCGGAGAGATTCGTGGGATGGGGGCGTTCCGGTGGGCGACAGCGGCGGCGGTGCTGACAAGCGACCCAACGCACAGCTGGGATCGTGGTTCGTGCGCAGCGGCTGGTCGAAGGGGGAGCTGGCGCGCCAAGTGAACCGCAGGGCGCGTCAGTTAGGCGCCCATCACATCAGCACGGACACCTCGCGGGTGCGCCGCTGGCTGGACGGGGAGCAGCCGCGCGAGCCGATCCCGCAGATCCTCTCCGAGCTGTTCTCCGAGCGCTTCGGCTGTGTGGTCGGCATCGAGGACCTGGGGCTGCGCCCCGCCCACCGGTCACCGTCCGTATCCGGAGTGGACCTTCCCTGGGCCGGTCCCGAGACCGTCGCGCTGATCGGCGAGTTCTCCCGCAGCGACCTCATGCTCGCCCGGCGCGGCTTCCTCGGCACCTCCCTCGCACTCTCCGCGGGCCCCGCCCTCATCGAGCCGATGCAGCGCTGGCTGGTCCCCTCGCCGGGCAGGGCGCCCGGCGGCGCGCGCGCCGCGGACAGCGGCCGCTCACGGCGCATCTCCCGGCTCTCCGAGCCGGAGCTGGAGCTGCTGGAGTCCACCATCACGATGTTCCGCGCGTGGGACGCCCAGTGCGGCGGCGGGCTGCGCCGCAAGGCGGTGGTCGGCCAGCTGCACGAGGTCACCGACCTGCTCCAGGAGTCGCACACCGAGGCGGTCTCCAAGCGGCTGTTCAAGGTCGCGGGCGAGCTGGCCGAGCTGGCCGGGTGGATGAGCTACGACATCGGGCTCCAGCCCACCGCCCAGAAGTACTTCGTCCTCGCGCTGCACGCCGCCAAGGAGTCCGGCGACCGGCCGCTCGGGTCGTACATCCTCTCCAGCATGAGCCGCCAGATGATCCACGTCGGGCGGCCCGACGACGCGCTGGAGCTGATCCACCTCGCGCAGTACGGCAGCCGGGAGAGCGCCACCCCGCGCACCCAGGCCATGCTGTACGCGATGGAGGGCCGGGCGTACGCCAACATGGGCCACCCCAGCAAGTGCCACCGCGCCGTCAAGATGGCCGAGGACACCTTCGCCGACTGCGCCGCGGGCGACGGCGACCCGGACTGGATCGGCTTCTTCTCCGAGGCCGAGCTGAACGCGGAGAACGCCCACTCCTACCGCGACCTCGCCTATGTCGCGGGCCGCAGCCCCACCTACGCGAAGCTCGCCGACCCGGTCATGCGCAACGCCGTGCGCCTCTTCGGCGAGGAGACCGACGGGGGCGAGGGGAGCGGGCACCAGCGTTCGTATGCGCTCAACCTGATCGGCATGGCCACCGTCCACCTCCTCCAGAAGCAGCCCGAGCAGTGCGTGAAGCTCGCCGAGCAGGCGCTGCCGCTCGCCCGGCGGATCCGCTCGGAGCGGGTGAACAACCGCCTCCGCAAGACCGTGGACACGGCGGTGCGCCACTTCGGGGACGTGCCCGAGGTCGCCGAGCTGAGCGACAAGCTCGTCGCCATGCTGCCCGACTCCCCCGAGGAGCCGGGCGCCCCCCGGGCCGTCTGAGACCGCCCGGCGGGGGGGTGCCGCACGGTAACGGAGCGGAAGGACTCCGTGCCGTCAATTCATCGGCGCGTAACACGCCCGCGCCCTTCGTCACTGCCGCGAAACATCGAGCGGCATCGGCTGAAACGGCGCTGCGCCAATCTCGTGGCGAATACCGGCCCTTTTGTTTATTGCCCGCCCGGGCCGATTCGACAGCGAGGAGACGCCGATGCCAGTGGGCATCACGACGCTTGCCGCGGACAAGGTCACACCCGACGCCGCGCTCAGCGCGGCCAACACCGGGTTCATGCTGCTGTGCGCCGCGCTGGTCCTGATCATGACGCCGGGCCTTGCCTTCTTCTACGGCGGCATGGTGCGCGTCAAAAGCGTGCTGAACATGCTGATGATGAGCTTCATCAGCATCGGCATCGTCAGCGTCCTGTGGACGCTCTACGGCTTCAGCGTCGCCTTCGACAAGGGCAACGACCTGTTCGGCGGCTTCGACTGGCTGGGCATGCACAACATCGGGCTGACCGAGCTGTGGCCCGGCTACACCATCCCGGTCTACGTCTTCGCCCTGTTCCAGATGATGTTCGCGATCATCACCCCGGCGCTGATCAGCGGCGCCCTCGCGGACCGCGTCAAATTCACCGCCTGGGCGCTGTTCATCGCCCTGTGGGCGACGGTCGTCTACTTCCCGGTCGCGCACTGGGTGTGGGCCGCCGACGGCTGGGCCTTCAAGCTCGGCGTGATCGACTTCGCCGGTGGTACCGCCGTCCACATCAACGCCGGAGCCGCCGCGCTCGGCGTGATCCTCGTCATCGGCAAGCGGGTCGGCTTCAAGAAGGACCCGATGCGGCCGCACAGCCTGCCGCTGGTCATGCTCGGCGCCGGTCTGCTGTGGTTCGGCTGGTTCGGCTTCAACGGCGGCTCCTGGCTCGGGGCCGACGGCGTCACCGCGGCCGCCTTCACCAACACCCAGGTCGCCACCGCCGCCGCGATGCTCGGCTGGCTCGCGTACGAGAAGATCCGGCACGGCTCCTTCACCACCCTGGGCGCCGCCTCCGGCGCCGTCTCCGGACTCGTCGCGATCACCCCCGCCTGTGGCGCGGTCAGCCCGCTGGGCGCGATCGCGATCGGCGTCATCGCCGGTGTCGTCTGCGCCATGGCGGTCGGCCTGAAGTACCGGTTCGGCTTCGACGACTCGCTCGACGTCGTCGGCGTCCACCTGGTCGGCGGCCTCCTCGGCTCCCTGCTCATCGGCCTCTTCGCCACCGGGCGGGTGCAGAGCGACGCCAAGGGCCTGTTCTACGGGGGCGGCCTCGACCAGCTCGGCAAGCAGGCCGCCGGCGCCTTCGCGGTCCTCGCCTACTCCCTGATCGTCTCCGCGATCCTGGCCAAGGCCGTCGACCTGGTGATGGGCTTCCGGGTGGACGAGGACGACGAGGTCGCCGGCATCGACCAGGTCGAGCACGCCGAGACGGCGTACGACTTCGCGGGCGCGGGCGGCGGCACCTCCCTCGGCAGCCTGCACTCGGCGCACCCGGCCGGCCCGGCGAAGAACAAGGACGCGACGAAGGACCCGAAGAAGGTGGACGCGTGAAGCTCATCACGGCGGTTGTGAAGCCGCACCGGCTCGACGAGATCAAGGAAGCCCTCCAGGCGTTCGGCGTGCAGGGCCTGACCGTCACCGAGGCCAGCGGCTACGGGCGCCAGCGCGGCCACACCGAGGTCTACCGGGGCGCGGAGTACACCGTCGACCTGGTGCCCAAGGTCCGCGTCGAGGTGCTGGCCGAGGACGAGGACGCCGATGACCTCATCGACGTCGTGGTCAAGGCCGCCCGCACCGGAAAGATCGGCGACGGAAAGGTGTGGAGCGTCCCCGTCGAGACCGCGGTCCGCGTCCGCACCGGCGAACGGGGCCCGGACGCCCTGTGAGGACGAGCCCCGGAAAGGCGGCCCCCACCGGCCGCACGCCCAGCTGACAGGGAGCAGCCGAGTTGACGGACAGCGCCGAGCCAAGGACGAAGACCACCGACTCGGGCCCCGGCGGCTACGCGGCGGCCCGGCTGCGACTCCTCCAGGAGGAGTCGCGGTCCGGGCCACCGCGCCGCGGCGCGCTCGCCGGGCTCACCGACCAGTGGCTGGCGGCGCTGCTCGCCGGCGGCGCCGAGACCTCCGGCATCACCGGCGGTGTGGCGCTGGTCGCGGTCGGCGGATACGGACGCGGCGAGCTGTCCCCGCGCAGCGACCTCGACGTCGTCCTGCTGCACGACGGCTCCGCCGACCCCTCGGCCCTCGCCGCGCTCGCCGACCACGTCTGGTACCCGGTCTGGGACATGGGGCTGGCCCTCGACCACTCCGTACGCACCCCCGACGAGGCCCGGAAGACCGCAGCCGACGACCTCAAGGTCCAGCTCGGCCTGCTGGACGCCCGCCATCTCGCGGGAGACGACACCCTCACCGCCGGGCTGCGCACCACCGTCCTCGCGGACTGGCGCGCCCAGGCCCCGGCGCGCCTGCCCGAACTGCGCGAACTGTGCCAGGAGCGCGCCGAGCGCCACGGCGAGCTGCAGTTCCTGCTCGAACCAGACCTGAAGGAGGCCCGCGGCGGACTGCGCGACGCCACCGCGCTGCGCGCCATCGCCGCCTCCTGGCTCGCCGACGCGCCCCGCGAGGGCCTGGACGAGGCCCGGCGGCGGCTGCTGGACACGCGCGACGCGCTCCACCTGGCCACCGGCCGGGCCACCGACCGGCTCTCCCTCCAGGAACAGGACCAGATCGCGACCGCGGTCGGCCTGCTGGACGCCGACGCCCTGCTGCGCCAGGTCTACGAATCGGCCCGGACCATCGCGTACGCGAGCGATGTCACCTGGCGCGAGGTCGACCGGGTGCTGCGCGCCCGCTCGGCCGGCCGGCCGCGGCTGCGCGGACTCCTCGGCGGCCGCGGACGCGGCGGCTCCGGCTCCGCGCAGACCCCGGGGGAGCGCAGTCCGCTCGCCGAGGGCGTCGTCGAACAGGACGGCGAGGTGGTGCTCGCCCGCGCCGCGCGCCCCGAGCGCGACCCCGTGCTCCCCCTGCGGGCCGCCGCGGCCGCCGCCCAGGCGGGCCTGCCGCTGTCGCTGCACGCCGTACGGCGGCTGGCCGCCGCCGCGCGCCCGCTGCCGGTGCCCTGGCCGCCCGAGGCCCGGGAGGAGCTGGTCACCCTGCTCGGCGCGGGCGAGTCCACCGTCGGCGTCTGGGACGCGCTGGAGGCCGAGGGCCTGATCACCCGGCTGCTGCCGGACTGGGAACGGGTGCGCTGCCGCCCGCAGCGCAACCCCGTGCACCGCTGGACCGTCGACCGCCACCTCGTCGAGACCGCCGTGCGCGCCAGCGCGCTCAGCCGCCGCGTCGGCCGCCCCGACCTGCTGCTGGTCGCCGCGCTGCTGCACGACATCGGCAAGGGCTGGCCCGGCGACCACTCGGTGGTGGGCGAGACGATCGTCCGGGACCTGGCCGCCCGGATCGGCTTCGACCGCGCCGATGTGTCCGTCCTCGCCACCCTCGTACGCCACCACCTGCTGCTCGTCGAGACCGCCACCCGCCGCGACCTGGACGACCCGGCCACCGTGCACGCGGTCGCCGAGGCGGTCCGCGGCCCCGGCACGCTGGAGCTGCTGCACGCCCTCACCGAGGCCGACGCGCTGGCCACCGGGCCCGCGGCGTGGAGCGCCTGGCGCGGCGCGCTCGTCGCCGACCTGGTCAAGCGGGTCGCCGCCGTTCTCGCGGGGGAGCCCGCGCCGGACCCGGACGCCCCGCAGCAGATCACGGCCGAACAGGAACGGCTCGCCATCGAGGCCCGGCGCACCGGCGGCCCCGTACTGGCCCTGCACGCCCGCCCGGAGGCGCTCCCGGAGGCGCTGCCCCCGGGCGACGAGGCGGCGGAACCGGAACCGATCGGTGTCGAGCTGCTGATCGCCGTCCCCGACCAGTCCGGCGTACTGGCCGCCGCCGCCGGGGTGCTGGCCCTGCACCGGCTCACGGTCCGGGCGGCCGATCTGCGCGCCGTGGACCTGCCGTCGGAACTGGGCGGGACGGACCGCGGCGTCCTGCTGCTGAGCTGGCGGGTGGCGGCCGAATACGGTTCGCTGCCGCAGGCGGCGCGGCTACGGAACGATCTGATCCGGGCGCTGGACGGCTCCCTCGACATCGTCGCCCGGCTCGCCGAGCGCGAGGCCGCCTACCGCAAGTACCCGCGCCGCCGCGGCGTCCACGCCCCGCCCCCGCGGGTGACGGTCGCGCCCGGCAGCTCGCAGCTCGCCACCGTGATCGAGGTCCGCGCCCAGGACGTCCCCGGCCTCCTCCACCGCATCGGCCGCGCCCTGGAGGCCGCCGGTGTCACGGTCCGCAGCGCCCACGTCAGCACGCTGGGCGCGAACGCGGTCGACGCGTTCTACGTCACGGACGCCGCCGGCACCCCCCTCGCCCCGCAGCGCGCGGCGGACGTCGCACACGAGGTCGAGCAGGCCCTCCGCTGACCCGGGCGCCGGCGGGGCGCGGCCGGGGGCGCTGCCCCCTGGAGTTTCGCTGCCGGGTGCGGGCCGGTGGCCGGGTTGTGCCCACCCGTTCCGCCCTGCGGAACGACTGCCCACAACCAGGTCCCTCCGGCGATTGAGGAGCGGGGTGCGGGGCGGGGACGTCCCACTCCTGGCCTTTCCGGCCTGCGAGGGGCCGGGTCCGGGGGCGGAGATGTCCCACCTCCAGCCTCTCCGGCGATTGAGGAGCGGGGTCCAGGGGCGGAGCCCCGGCGGGGGTGTGGCGGCGGAGCCCCTGCCGGGGGACGGGGCGGAGCCCCGGTTCGGGAAGGGGCGGGGTGGGGAAAGACACGCTCCGTCCGAGCGGCGCCCGCCCGGGGGCAGACCGTTACCGCGGCGTGCGGATACCCTTGGAGGCCGACCGCCGACCCGACATCCGACCGAAGGATTCGCGACCACCGTGTTCGATACCCTCTCCGATCGCCTCGCAGCGACTTTCAAGAACCTCCGGGGCAAGGGCCGCCTCAGCGAGGCGGACATCGACGCGACGGCACGCGAGATCCGGATCGCCTTGCTCGAGGCGGACGTCGCGCTGCCCGTCGTACGGGCGTTCATCAAGCAGGTCAAGGAGCGCAGCCTCGGCGCCGAGGTCTCCCAGGCGCTGAACCCCGCCCAGCAGGTCATCAAGATCGTCAACGAGGAGCTGATCGGCATCCTCGGCGGCGACGCCCGCCGCCTCCGCTTCGCCAAGCAGCCCCCGACGGTCATCATGCTCGCGGGTCTGCAGGGCGCCGGTAAGACGACGCTCGCGGGAAAGCTGGGCCGCTGGCTGAAGGGGCAGGGCCACGCGCCGCTGCTCGTCGCGTGTGACCTCCAGCGCCCCAACGCCGTCAACCAGCTCTCGGTGGTCGCCGAGCGCGCCGGCGTCGCGGTGTTCGCACCGGAGCCGGGCAACGGCGTCGGCGACCCGGTGAAGGTGGCCCAGGACTCGGTCGAGTTCGCCAAGACCAAGCAGCACGACGTCGTGATCGTCGACACCGCCGGCCGCCTCGGCATCGACGAGGAGCTGATGCGTCAGGCGGCGGACATCCGCGACGCGGTCAGCCCGGACGAGGTCCTGTTCGTCGTCGACGCGATGATCGGCCAGGACGCGGTGAACACCGCCGAGGCGTTCCGCGACGGCGTCGGCTTCGACGGTGTGGTGCTCTCCAAGCTCGACGGCGACGCGCGCGGCGGTGCCGCGCTGTCCATCGCGCACGTCACCGGCCGTCAGATCATGTTCGCCTCCAACGGCGAGAAGCTGGACGACTTCGACGCGTTCCACCCGGACCGCATGGCGTCCCGCATCCTCGGCATGGGCGACATGCTCAGCCTCATCGAGAAGGCCGAGCAGACCTTCAGCCAGCAAGAGGCCGAGAAGATGGCGGCCAAGCTGGCGAAGGGTCCCAAGGAGTTCACGCTCGACGACTTCCTGGCGCAGATGGAGCAGGTCCGCAAGATGGGCTCCATCTCCAAGCTGCTCGGCATGCTGCCGGGCATGGGCCAGATGAAGGACCAGATCAACAATCTGGACGAGCGGGACGTGGACCGCACGGCCGCGATCATCAAGTCGATGACGCCGGGCGAGCGCCAGGACCCGCACATCATCAACGGCTCCCGCCGCGCCCGTATCGCCCGTGGTTCGGGCGTCGAGGTGAGCGCGGTGAAGAACCTGGTGGAGCGGTTCTTCGACGCGCGCAAGATGATGTCGAAGATGGCCCAGGGCGGCGGCATGCCGGGGATGCCCGGGATGCCGGGCATGCCGGGCGGCGGCAGCGCCAAGCGCAAGGGCAAGCCGCAGAAGAAGGCCAAGGGCAAGCAGCGCAGCGGCAATCCGATGAAGCGGAAGGCCGACGAGCAGGCCGCCGCGGCCCGCCGTGAGCAGGCGGGTCAGCAGGGCGGCGCGTTCGGCATGCCGGGCGGCGGTCAGGGCGGGCAGGACTTCGAACTCCCCGACGAGTTCAAGAAGTTCATGGGCTGAACCGCCCGCGGAACACCGAGTGCGCGGGCCCCTGCCACGGACGGCAGGGGCCCGCGCACCCGTATGTTCAGGCCCGGGCGATCAGATACCGCAGAACGTTCGGCATCCACACCGTCCCGTCCGCCCGCTGATACGGGTGCAGCGCCTCCGCCATCTCCTTGCGCACCTGCGTCGGGTCGGTCGCCCGCTCCGCCGCGTCGAACAGCCCCGTCGACAGCAGCCCGCGCACCGCGCTGTCCAGGTCGGCGTACCCGAACGGGCAGGCCACCCGCCCCGATCCGTCCGGCCGCAGTCCGGCCCGCTCGGCCAGCGTCTCCAGATCGTCCCGGCCGGACGGGCGCCAGCGCCCCGGGGCGCACATCGGGTCGGCGAGCCGGGCCCCCACCCGCAGCACCGACGAGGTGGCGCACCGCTCCGGCGGGCCCCACCCGGCCAGCACCACCGCGCCGCCGCGCGCGGCGGGCGCGGCGGCCCCCCTTTGCGTGGTCACCCCCCCCGCCGGCCCGCCCGGGGGGCCCCGCGGCGGGGGGGGGCGCGGGACGGAAGG